>PMLF01000051.1 GCA_003158755.1 Elusimicrobiota bacterium
GCGCCCTCCTCGCGCCTCGAAGGGTCGCGAACTGGGGCCACCAAAATGGAGCTAATAGGCCGGTCACAACTCTTTCCTTAAAAGATTCCGAACTTTCAAACCGGCCTTGAGTCCCAGCTTGGCCATTTTGAACAGGTTCCCCGGCTTCATCTGGTCCCGGACCGTCCGCCGGACCGCTTTGTTTCCGAGGACGAGTTCCATGATGTCCTGGTAGGCGTCCCGCTTCGGACGTCCGTCGACGTTGAAATAATGGAGCGCCGCTTGGGTGGCCATTTCCGGCCCCTCGTCCAGGAGGTCGAGGTGCTCCTCCGCCAAGGTTTCGACGTCGCGGTGATCGTAAAGATCGGGGATGACGAAAGAGGCTTCCAGTTTTTTTTGATAAAGGGACAAGGTTTTCTTGGAAAAGTCCCCGACCTTCTTGGCCTCGATGACGGTTTCCGCCGCCATGCGGCCCGCGGCCATGGCGAGGTTGGACCCTTCGCGGTGTACGGCGTTGACCATTTGTGCGGCGTCGCCGGCCACCAGGAAACCGTCGGCGTACAGAGGCGGAAGGGAGTTGTAGCCGCCCTCGGGGATCAGGTGTGCCGAATACTCCAGGGGCGTCGCACCCGCGATCATCCGACGGACGATGGGGTGCCGCTTGACGTATTCCAGAAGGTCGTAAGGCTTCATCCCCGTCTTCTGAAAATGGGAGAGCTTCGCGCCCAAGCCGATGGAAATGGATTCTTTGTTGGTGTAAAGGAAGGCGTAGCCCAGCATCCCCTTCGATACCCGGCCGAACATCTCGTTGGTCGAGCCTTCACCCTTCTCGAGGCAGAATCGATCCTCGATCTTCTCCGAAGGCATGGAGAGGACTTCCTTGACCCCCAGGGCGACCTCTTCCGGCTTCCATTCGTCGATCAAGCCCGCCTGTTGGGCCAGCATTGAATTGACACCGTCGGCGGCGATTACGACGTCCGCCATGATTTCGTCCCCGTCGCTGGTCTTGATGCCGACCACGCGGCCGTCCTTCTTCACTACCTCCATCACCGTCACTCCGGTGAAAAGCTGGGCGCCGGCCTCCTCGGCTTTCTTGGCGAACCAACGGTCGAAGGTGGTGCGGATGACCGTGTAGCAGTTGTGGGGAGCGTGGCGCCAACGATCCGACTTGAAACCAAACTGGAAACCCGAATCCTCTGAGAGCAGCCAAAACTTCTGTTCGGTGACGGGGCGTTCCACGGGAGCGTCGGGCGCCTCCCAGAACTTGGGAACGATCTCGTCGAGCATCTTGGTGTAGAACACCGCGCCCTGGACGTTCTTGGCGCCGGCGTATTCGCCGCGCTCCAGGAGCACGACGTTCAGGCCCGCCCGCGCCATGATGAGGGCGGCGGCCGTGCCGGCGGGGCCGGCGCCTACCACGATTGCGTCAAATTTATCGTCGGACATGTTTTCGCTCCCGGAATTATTTGTGAGATCGGAACTTTATCAAGAAGCCGTCGAACCGTCAACGAAATCCCAAACCGGGATCAACCCTTGAGGGTCTTGTCGACGAGCTCGGCGAGCTGATCGATGGTGAAGGGCTTGTTCAGCGTGCCGGCGAGCTTGTATTCCTGCACCTTCCGCACCCGCTCCTCGATGAAACCGGTCATCAGGATGATCGGGATGGCGGGGCGGGTATTCCGCACCTTGGCGACCAAGTCNNTTCCACCTTGGCGACCAAGTCCAGCCCGTCCATCTGGGGCATCCGCATGTCGGTGAGGATCAAGTCCACGTGGCTGGACTCCAATATCTCCAGCGCCCGGACGCCGGAATCGGCGGTCAGGATGTTGTGTCCCTGCTGGGAAAGCTCGAACTGCACCATGGTGCGGATGCCGGGTTCGTCATCAACGACCAAGATCGTATAGGGCACTCAATTCACTCCAGTTCACTGTTCCAATAAACGTTATCGATGAATCGCTGCCACGACTGCCGCACGCGGACCCCTGACCGGAATACCAGGGAGGACCGCCCTTTCCATTGGGGCCGGAACGGCTTAACCAAGAGACGCAGGCCCGCCTCCCGGGGCGTCCGGTTGGCCTTCTTCAGGTTGCACGGAATGCAGGAGGTGACGATGTTGTTCCAGTCCGTCGGTCCGCCCCGGCTCCTTGGGATCACGTGGTCGAGGTTCAAGTCCCGGGTATCGAACTTTTCGCCGCAGTAGCAGCACCGGTGGCTGTAATGATCGTAGATGTTCCGCCGGGTGAATTTTACCGTGTTTTCCGGGAGCCGGTCATAGAGCCGAAGGGCGATGACTTCCGGGATGGCGATCCGGAACGCCGGCGTCGTGATGAACCCGGCGGGATGCTCGGTCCGGGCCTCGGTGGCTTGCCGCCAATCTTCAAAGGAATAGGTGCGGTATTCTTCGTCCACGACTTGGGCGTGGTCCGTGTACACCAAGGTCAGCGCCCGGCGCCAGGAAGTGATGTGGACCGCATAGAACTGCCGATTCAGGACGAGGACGTCGGACATAAATTTTTGTCGCCGCGATACGCCAACGGAAGCCGCCATCGAGGGAAAATCAACGGCCGGGACTTACCCATCTTACCACCCGCGGCCCACATTTTCAACAAGCCCCGCTATTTTTTTTGCTTCGGGCGTTTCAAGGGGGTGACGATGTAATTGGGTTCGGCGGTGACGACGCCGGGGAGTTTCCGATATTTTTCGACGGCCTTGATGGTGTCGGCGTTCGGTTTAAGCTGGATGAGCGCCAGGTTCAGCTTTTCCAACACCTTGACGACCGTGCCCCCCATTTTTTTGTTGGCCGCCAGCGCCGCGGGAGAGGCTGGGCCGTCCTTGAACTGAACGACGAGCTCTCCGTCCACGTAGGGACGCGCGGGTTTGAAAGAATCCTTTTTACCGGCGGCGGCGACCCCGGCGATCAACATCAAGAATAGAAACCCGAAACTCCAGCGAACAATTTTATTCATCGTGTTGCCTCCTAAATATAACCCCGCTCATATTGAGCTTGTCGAAGCATGGGCGGGCGCCTTTCACCCTTCGACAAGCTCAGGGTGAGCGGCTTGATCAGTTGCATCGGTGATTGAATATAGCTCAAACTTTCAACTCCCAAGAACCCGGACCCAGTATTTTTTCGACCTCATGAAGAAAACCGTCCGTGGGGGCGATCCTCTTTTGGGTGACCAAGCCGAAGTCGCCGTGGACGGAAGTCGAGAGGCGGAACGCCAGGACGCATTTCCCCGGATGGGCTAGGACCGTCTTTTCCACTCGGGCCAGGGACTCATCCTCCAAACCCGCGGTGGACAAACGGAGGATTACGCTTTTGACGTACCGGTCCCGGGCATCTTTCAGAGTGGCAACCTCCTCCACGAGGAGGTTCTTTTGGTCCTCCCGGGGCTCCAAACGCCCCTTCACCACCACCATTTCGTGGGCCACCAACAGCCGGGCCACGTCGGAGGTATACGTCTTGGGGAAAACCACACACTCCACCTCGCCCTCCAGGTCATCCACCTTGAAACGTCACATGGACTGGCCGTTTTTTGTGATCGTTTTCTTCG
>PMLF01000017.1 GCA_003158755.1 Elusimicrobiota bacterium
ATCCTCGGTCTTCAGATAATTCGGATCAAGAACGCCGGAAAGGGATTGCCCATTGCTCAGAGCAAGTTGGAAACGCCGGGAACTGTGCCGGATCGTGTCGCATTGCCCGGAAACCACAAAGGCCGTGGGTTCGGGCGTGTTTTTGCGAATGGATTCAAACGTCTTCATGTCATCAGACTCCAAGCTAAAGTTCTCTTTGGGACGGTCCGCCGACTCCAAGGACAGTCCCGTGGCGTATTTGGCGAGGAAAGGCTTGAACTCGAGCAGCCCCTCCAAAATTCCCGCGTCCAAGTCCGGCGCGTCCAAATTGTTTGAAGCGGCGTCCCGAACGGAATGAGAAAGCAAGGAAAGGNNCAGGAACATCCAGCCCCAAAACCGTAGAGCCTTTTTCAAGCCCCGTCACCGTGAAGTCCAGGGAGTGATTCAGCCAGGCGGGGAGCGTGCCGCGTTTGACGCTCTCCCCCTGGACGGCCAGGCGCAAGCCTCTCTCAGCGCATTCGAGCAAAGCGTCCAGCGCATCGCGCAAGGCCCGGATGGAGATCGTCCCGGTCTTCGCGGTGAGCCCTTTCATTCTAAGTTTATAGTGTATATTTTTCATTAATACACATCACCTGTTAGTTTATGTCACGTCCTGCTGCAATTTTAGCCCATTAAGCCGGCGATTTCCATAGATTGCGATCATAGCTATGACGCTTCATTCATGTCTCACGACTCCGCTGGGGACGGCTTATCTTCACCCCAGACGCGGGCGAGGGTGGATTGGATCTTTTTTTCTAAGCGGGCGATCAGGTCGCGGTTGGCGTTGACCAGCGCCTGCTCGGCCTCAATCTCGGCGACGATGGATTGCTGGGTGGCGAGGGGCGGGAGTGGGATTTTGAACTCCTTCAACTTCTCAATCGTCAGCGCCTTGTAAGCAGCCCCAAAAACAATGTGGTCGATGCTTCCGGCAAACGTGGAATCAAGACAATGCTTGAGGAAGTAAGGATCGAGGTTCAAGAGACTTCTGATCCACAAAAGGTTCCCGTCTTTAAAATAGAACTCTCGGTTGTCGGCCACCACCCACGAGACACCAATCGTTCCGACTGCAGAGATCAGCAACTCATCTTTGGCCGGAGCTCCGAAGTGAGCCTTGATCGATTCGAATCGTTTCCGCGAGATGAATAGCTCGAGGCTAATGTCGTGTCCTTTACTTAGTTCGACGATTTCCTTCGTGCGATAGAACGGCGTGCCTGACGGGACATATTCCTCAGCGAGGATTCGCTTGCTTGATGTCACTTGGGAGACTTCACCGAGAGGCACCATCGGCCAGTCGGGATGAATGGGGATGTGGGGGCGGTAGTTATCGAGGACGGCGCGGGCGCCGTTGATGACTTTCTGGTAGCCATCGATCTCCGCCACGATCTCCTTCTGAACCTCCAGCGGCGGCAGGGGAATTTGAATTGATTCGACATCTGACTGGTTGATACTTGGGTAGGCTCCCTTTCCAGCCATTCCAATCATCTGATCGACAGACCTAGCATCCCGCAGAATGTTGATAAGAAATCCAGGAACCATTCGATCGGGTTTGGACCTAAGCACAGCAAAGCCGGTTGAGGCAACTGCCCGGTCAGGAACATCCGTCATCAGCGCGAAAGCTTTGAGATTTGGGCGAACGGTAGACATAAGAATGTCGCCCGATTTCACGGCTCTGCGGGCACGGCTAGGGGCTTCATCCGTGGCCGTCTTATTCGGACCAAGGAACTTCCCTGACTCGTTTTCAACGCAAGAGATGTCGATGTAGTTGAAGTGTGTGTTGGGATAAAGCTCGGCTGGATTCGCAATTTCTGGATTGATTTCGCAAACGTCATTAAGTGCAACATGCGGGAATTGTGAAAGTGATGCCACACCCTCCCGATACCGATCCCGACTCAGGTTGAAGTCGCCGTTCGCGGCAATTTTCTCTTTCGGCACGATCAGGCTGATCATCGGCTTGAGGTCCTCCGCCGATTCCCCCGCCCGCAGGCGGCGCAGGTATTCGGCGAGTTCGGCGTGGGCTTGCGGCAGGTCGTTCTTGTCGATCTCGCGCCGCTGGGCGCCGAGGCCGAAGCCGTCGTTTTCGATTTTGAAGAAGGCGATCGTGCTGGCCCGCTTCGCCAGGGATTTATCGAGGATCAGGATGGAGGTCTTGACCCCGGAATAGGGGTTGAAAACCCCGGCGGGGAGCGAGACGACGGCGACTAGAAATTCCTCGACCAGCATCTTCCGTAGTTGTGTGTAGGCGGTCTGGCTTTGGAAGATGATTCCCTCGGGGACGATGATCCCGGCGCGGCCGTTGGGAGTGAGGTGCTCGGCCATATAGTCAACAAACAGGACTTCGCTGCGCTTGGACTGGACGGAAAATCGGTTGTGCGGCTTGATGCCGCCTTTGGGCGACATGAAGGGCGGATTGGCGAGGATGACGTCGGCGTAGTCGCTCCAACGGTCCTGGCTGGTGAGGGTGTCGTACTCGAATATGTGCGGATCGGCGAAGCCGTGCAGGTACATGTTCACCAGCGACAGGCGCACCATATCGGGGGAGATGTCGTAACCCTTGAAGTTCTGTGCGAGGCGGCCCTTTTCATCCGGCGTCAGTGTGCCGATGCCCTTGGCGTCGGTGTTGGCCTTGAGGATGTGCTTGTAGGACGAGATCAGAAACCCGGCGGTGCCGCAGGCCGGGTCTAGGACCGTTTCGTTCTTTTTCGGGTCAAGGATTTCGACCATGAAATCGATGATGTGGCGTGGGGTACGGAACTGGCCAGCGTCGCCCTGGGAACCGAGGACGGAGAGCAGATACTCGAAGGCGTCCCCGAGGCGCTCGCTGTGGTCGTAACTGAATTCGTCGATGACCTTGAGGAAGGCGCGAAGGGTCTCGGGGTCGCGGTAGGGCAGATAGGCGTTCTTGAAGATTTCTCGGAACAGGAGCGGGATGCCGGGGTTTTCCGTCATCTTGGTGATGGCTTCGCCGTAAAGGTTCAGGGTTTCGTGGCCGCCCAAGCCGGAACGCATAAGTTTGGCCCAACCGTAGCGGGCGAAGTCCCCCGCGAAGAACTTACGCTTTCCCCCCATCTCCTCGGATTCGGCGTCCATGTCGTCCATGAACTTGTAAATAAGGGCGATGGTGATTTGCTCGACCTGGGATTTTGGGTCGGGCACCTTGCCGACGAGGATGTCGCGGGCGGTGTCGATACGGCGTTTGGTGTCTGTGTCGAGCACGAGAATCCTTTAAGCGGCGAATTGGTTCAAGGAGACGTAATCCTTAACGTATTCAGGGACGGATGTCCGGTATTTCTTTGGTACAGCGCGGAAGTCAATAGTGGAAAAGGCCGGGCTGGTGGCCAGGTCGGCGAAATCGCGTTTGTCGATGATTTGGCGAACGTGGCCGTTGGTGACGTAGGCCTTAAAGAAGGTCTTAATGGCGGGAATGGATTCGGCTTCCTCCGGCTTGGCGTCGGCGACGAACTTG
>PMLF01000038.1 GCA_003158755.1 Elusimicrobiota bacterium
CGCGAGCGCCTGGAATCCGAGGTCGCCTTGATGCAGGAGGAGAGCCGCCGTTCCCGCAAGCTGATCCGCGAGCACGAGCAGCTCCTGGCCGAGCGGGAGCGCATGAAGTCCCGCCTGGAGCGCCTGCTGAAGAAATTGGATGGGCTTAAAGTCTAGAAGGAAAAAGTAAAAAGGTAAANNTAAAAAGGTAAAAGGAAAAAGTAAGGATGGAACCGCAATTTATATGGACCTCCTAACTTTTTCCTTTTTACTTTTACCTTTTTCCTTGGTGTCGCCCGGGGGTGTTCGATGAATTCTCTCATGAACGAAAAAATCCGCGTCCGGATCTACGGCCGCGACTACGAATTGGACCCGGGCGGCCTCACGCCCCTGGAGGCCAACCGGTTGGCTTCCCTGGTGGATCAGAAGATGCGGGATATCTCGGACAAGTTCAACATCGTGGATTCCCAGAAGATCGCCGTTTTAGCCGCCCTAAACATCGCCCTGGACCTCTCCCAACAGCAGAACCTTCCCCACAAGGGCCTCACGCCCGCCGACGAGGAAGCCGTCGGCGCCATGATCGCCGTCCTGGACAAGGCCGTCCGTTGAAGGATTTGTTCGCGGAACCCGCCGAAACGGCGGGCGTCCAGCCGTTGGCCGCGCGGATGGCTCCGCGCGACTGGACGGAGTTCGTGGGCCAGCCGCGCCTCGTGGCCGAAGGGGCGCTCCTGCGCCGGGCCCTCGAGGCGGACCGCCTGGGGTCGGCCATCTTCTTCGGGCCTCCGGGCACGGGCAAGACGGCTTTGGCGCGGCTGGCCGCCTACAAGACCAAGGCCCACGTGGAGCACGCCAACGCCGTGACCATCGGCATCCCGGACATCCGCAAGATCCTCCTGGCGGCCGGCGAGCGTCGCCGCGCCCAGAACCGAAGGACGCTGCTGGTCTTGGACGAAATCCACCACTTCAACAAAACCCAGCAGGACGCCCTCCTCCCGGACGTGGAGCGGGGACTGGTCACCCTTATCGGCCTCACCACCGAAAACCCATTCTTCTATGTGAACGCCGCCCTCATCTCCCGCTCCACGGTCTACGAATTCTTCCCGATAGCCGACGAAGATCTCCGCCCGTTGCTCCGCCGGGCGATGACCGACCCGGAACGCGGTTTGGGGAAAATGAAGGTGGTTCTGGAACCAGAAGCCGAAGACCATTTCATCCGGTCCAGCGGCGGAGATGCTCGACGGCTCTTGAACGCCCTGGAACTGGCCGCGCTCACCACACCTCCTGAAGCCGACGGCACGGTGCGGATCACCTTGGAAGTGGCCGAGGCGTCGGCCCAAAAGAGGTCCGTGCGTTACGATAAATCCTCCGACGAGCACTACGACACGATTTCGGCCTATATCAAGTCCCTACGCGGATCGGACCCGGACGCCGCCCTTTATTGGATGGCCAAGATGTTGGCGGCGGGAGAAGACCCCCGCTTCATCGCGCGGCGGCTTCTGGTGGCGTCTTCCGAGGACGTGGGCAACGCCGATCCCCGAGCGTTGCTCGTGGCCAATGCCGCTTTTGAAGCCGTGGAAAAATTGGGTTTGCCCGAGGCGCGGATCCCCTTGGCCCAAGCCACGGTTTACGTGGCCGGCGCCCCCAAGTCCAACGCTTCGTATTTGGCCGGCGACGCGGCCGCCGCCGAAGTGCGCGATGGTCCCCGACGGGAAGTGCCCCTGCCCCTTCGGGACGCCACGGGCGACCGGGTCGCCCGTGGCCACGGTCAAGGATACCGGTACGCCCACGATTTCCCGGGACACTTCGTCGACCAGGAATACATGCCCGACCTGAAACGATTCTTCGATCCGTCCGATCAGGGACACGAAAAGGAAATGGCCGCTCGGTTGAAAGCCCTTTGGCCGAAAAGATATGGATAGAACCAAAATGGTGGCAATAGGAAAAGTCATGGTTGAGACCTCCCCCCGCCCCTCCTTGGAAAGGAGGGGAGAAAAGCGTGCAAAGCGGGTTCCCCTCCTTCGCAAGGAGGGGCCAGGGGAGGTATCACGCCGTAAATCATTCGAATGGCGTTCAAAACCCCTTCCGTCATGACTTGCGATTTCAAACTCATCGAAGCCGCTCAAATCGTCCGGCACAAGAACTTCCTTCGGGGATTTTATCGACACGCCGTTCTGACGATGCCGTGGGAACGCCGCCATCGTCTTGCGGGGATGGCCGCTCGCCGTTTGGCGGCTTTGCCGGTTTTCCGGGAGGCCCAAACCGTCGGCTTGTACGTGGCGGTGGGGGGGGAAATTGAAATCGTGCCCCTGTTCAATCTCTGCCGCAAGGCCGGGAAATCCGTGGCCGTGCCCGTGATCTTCCCCGAAAAGAATTGGATGGAATACTCTCTCCTCGACGGGCCCGTCCGGTGGGATAATAACGTCTACGGCATTCCCGAGCCCTCCGAGAAAGACCGCCGCCTCCTTGATTCCCGTAACGTGGAGTTGGCGATCCTTCCGGGGAGGGCCTTTTCTCCCGACGGCGTCCGCTTAGGGGCCGGAGGCGGCTATTACGATCGTTTCTTGGAACGCCACCCCAAGCTGACGACGGTGGCCCTCTCTTTCGACGAACAAATTTCCCCGACGCTTCCCGCCGGGCCGCACGATGTCCGGTTGGATTGGGTGGTGACCCCCACGCGGACGTTCCACCCGAAATGAACGTCAAGAATGACGTCTCTTCTTTTTCACAGGATGGAAAATGCCTGACCGCTTGATCGTTTTCGATATCGGCAACGTTTTGTTGCGTTTCGACACCCGCATCGCCGCCCGCAACTTTGACCGGCACGACCCCGGGAAAGGAACGGCATTATCCTCCGCCCTTTGGTCCTATCCGCTCATGCACCGCTTCGAGACGGGAAAGATCGCGGGGAGAGACCTTTTCGACCGCCTGCGGAAACGGTTCGATTTGAAAATGACTTATCCCATTTTCCGGAAGTCATTTACCGGGATTTTCGATCCCATACGTGAGAACCTGTCTCTCTTTCGGAAATTCACTCAAGAAAGGAAGGTGGCTCTTCTTTCCAATGTGAACGAGATCCATTGGGCGTACATCCTCCGGCGCTACCCCGTTTTGAGGCGAGCCCAGGTCCGTTGCGCTTCCTGCGAGTTGGGAGTGATGAAGCCCGATCCCCGGGCTTACCGCTACGTCGCCGAGCGCTCGGGAGCGACCCTGCGAAAAATGGTTTACGTCGACGATCGGGAAGAGTTCATCCGCGCCGCCCGGCGTTTGGGCGTCACGGCCATCCATTTCACGGGGAAGCGGCCATTGAAAAAACTTTTCGATGACGTGGGGATAAATTAGTGCCGCTCTATCTGAAACAAAGGGAGATCGGTCCCATGGCGAACTTCCAATATCTCGTCGGGGACACCGTCGCCAAGAAGTGCTGGATGGTGGACCCGGCATGGGAAGCCGAAGCCCTCCTCAACGAGGCGACGGCGGAGGGCTATTCCCTGGAAGGGATCCTCATCACCCACGCCCACTTCGACCACACGAACGCGGTGGGGAAGATCCTTGAGCGGAAAGACGTTCCCGTCTATCTTCAAAAGCGGGAGCTGGAGTTCATGGACAAGGGCGCGCCCCGCGAGCTTTTTCCCGATATCCCCCGATCCTCCCTCAAACCCGTTTCCCCCGGCGATACGCTGTCCCTGGGCGGCGCCGTCCTGACGTTCCTCCACACTCCCGGCCACACGCCGGGGTCCCAGTGCTTCCTCATTGAGGACCGCATGGTTTCGGGGGACACCTTGTTCCTGAACGGCTGCGGCCGCGTGGACCTGCCCGGCAGCGACCCCAAGGAAATGTTCGACACCTTGAACGGCTCCATCGCCCGCCTTCCATCGGAGACGGTCGTCTTGCCCGGCCACAACTATTCGTCCCAGGGCACGACGGCCCGGCTGGAGGAGGTGAGGAAGGGAAACCGGTTCCTTCAGGTCCATTCCCTCAACCGGTTTTTGGAGATGATGGGGTTATAATCCGGGGTCATCCCGCGCTCACCCTGAGCTTGTCGAAGGGTGAACGGTTTTATGATCGCTCATGCTTCGACAGGCTCAGCATGAGCGGTGTTGCGGGCTTATTTGGATTGGGTTTTTAATATGATTTTTTGCTTTGGGAGAGGTACCGCAGGACGTCCATGATCAGGAGGATGCTGACGGGAGTGCCGTCTTCCCTCAGGACGGGGACGTGGCGGTAGCCGCCCATGGCCATTTTGTTGACGGCGAAGGCGATGGGGTCTTCCGGATGGACGAAACCGGGGTCGGGGGTCATCACCTCGGCGACCTTGATTTTGGATAAGTCGTCGAACCGTCCCGCCACCCGCAAGACCAGGTCGCGGTTGGACAGGATGCCCACCAGTTTCTTGTTCTTGTAAACCAGCACGCAGCCTTTCTTTTCTTTCTGGAAAATCTCCACCACTTTTTGGACGGCATCCTCGGGGTCGCACACGAGGAGGTCGGCGCCGGTCAGGAGGTCCGATACCGGGCGGGAGAGCAGCGCTTGATGGATGGCGTCGCCTTTTCGGGCATGGGGAATCTCCCGCACCATCATGGAATGGAAGCATCGGGGACACCGCTCGTCGCCGGGCAGGGTGTCCGCGCCGCAGAAGGGGCATTTAACGTCGGTCGACATAAGGCCTCACTTTTTCTTGCCGCCGCTAAGATAGCCCGTCATTCCGGCGGAAGCCGGAATCCAGGGTTTGAAACGACCTAATAAAATCCGTTTAACTGCCTGGACCCCGGCGTTCGCCGGGGTGACGAACTTGGATTCAGTCACTTCACCGTCCACGTATCGTTCCCGTAGATCAGGTCTTTCAAATTTCCCTCGCCTTCCTTATTTTTCGCCTCATCGATTTGCCGGTTCAGCAGCTCGTCGTAGGTTGGCCGCTCGATGCATCGGAAAACGCCGAAGGGGACGGGGAACTCGGGCGGGAGAAGCTGGGTCAGGAAATAAGCCGTGTGGGGGAGCGGATCGGTTTCGTCGTGGACGAGGTATTCTTTTTCCCTCGCGGGGTCGTAGTCCACGGCCTCGGGGTGCAGTCCTTTCAATCGGACGGCTTTCTTTTTCCCTTCCTTGCCCCATAGCAGCGGTTGCCCGTGTTTCAAATAAATCATCCGCTCGTCGCGGTTTTCGCGCCCCACCACGGACTGGTGGGCCTTATCGTTGAAGACGATGCAGTTCTGGAGAACCTCGATGAAGCTCGTTCCCTTGTGCTTCATGGCGCGGGCGAAGATCTCGCCCATGTGGCGCGGGTCCTGGTCGAAGGTTCGGGCGATGAAGGTCGCTTCCGAAGCGATGGCGACGCAGAGCGGGTTCACGGGGTAGTCGATGGACCCCGCCGGGGAGGAACGGGTCATTTGCCCCACGGGCGAGGTGGGGGAGTATTGCCCCTTGGTCAGGCCGTAAATCTGGTTGTTGACCAGGACGATGTTCACGTCCAGGTTCCGGCGGAGGACGTGCAAAATATGGTTGCCGCCGATGGAGAGCCCGTCCCCGTCGCCGGTGATAACCCATATGGACAGGTCGTCCCTCACCGTCCGGAGGCCCGAGGCGATGGCCGGCGCCCGGCCGTGGATCGAGTGCATGCCGTAGGTTTTCATGTAGTAGGGGAAGCGGCTGGAGCAGCCGATCCCCGAGATGAAGACGTATTTTTCGGTGGGGAGATCGAACTTCGCCAAGGTCTGCTGCATGGCGCCCAGAATGGAATAGTCCCCGCAGCCCGGGCACCATCGGACGTCCTGGCCCGAGATGAAGTCCGCTTTCGAGTGGGAGGGTCGTCCTTCTTGGGCGTCGGGATGGATCGGTAAGCTCATCCTGAATTTTCCAGTTGGAAAATTTCCTTCGCAGGGCTCAGGGGGGCTCCGCCCCGGATTACCCCTCGGGACATGCCCTCAGAGCGGTCATGCCCCGATCCCTTCGGGGAATATTTCAGACGCACTTTTTTGTACCCAAAGGCTCTGCGGTAAATAATTGCGTCTGAAATATTCGGGTTCATAAATACCTCAAAATTTCTTCCTTCATTTCCGCCACGAAGATCGGGATGCCCCGGACGCGGTTGTAGCCGACGAAGTTCTTGCCCGGGAACCGGTTCCTCAGAAGCATCAGAAGATGGCCGGAATTCATCTCCGGCACCAGGATGATATTGAAACTCTTCAAGACATCTTCCAGATTCTTCGGGAAAGGGTTCAGGTAGGTCAAGTGGGCCTGGGAGACTTTTTTGCCGGCCTCCGTCAGTTCCGTGACCGCTTGGTAGGTGGCGCCGTAGGAAGATCCCCAGCCGAGGACCAGCAGTTTCCCGGAGGTCGGCCCCCGCACTTCCATCAAGGGAATGCGGTCCGCCACCCGGGCCACTTTCTCCGCCCGCAATCGGATCATCTTCTCGTGGTTGTCCGGGTCATAGCTGACGCCGCCCGACTCCGTCTTGGAGAGGCCGCCGATCCGGTGTTCCAGACCCAGGGTGCCCGGCAAAGCCCAGGGACGCACCAAAGTCTGAGGGTCGCGGGCGTAGGGGAAAAATTGTTTTCCAGGTTGGCCCGACGGGTGTTGCGCTTGGATGGGACGCAATTTCTCGATGTCCGGCAGCCGCCACGGCTCGTGGCTGGAAGCCAGGTAGGCGTCGGACAATAAAAGGACCGGAGTCATATGCTCGACGGCGATGCGGCAAGCTTCCACGGCCGCGTCGAAACAGTCCGATGGCGTCTTGGGCGCGATCACCACCACCGGCGATTCTCCGTTTCTTCCGAAGAGGGCTTGCAGGAGGTCCGTCTGCTCGGTTTTCGTGGGCATGCCCGTGGAGGGGCCCGCCCGCTGGACGTCCACCACGACCAAGGGCAGCTCCGTCATGACCGCCAAGTTCAGCCCTTCGGATTTGAGGCACAGTCCGGGACCCGAGGTTCCCGTCGCCGCCAAGGCTCCGCCGAAGGAAGCCCCGATGGCGGACCCGACGGCGGCGATCTCGTCCTCCGCTTGGAACGTTTTGACGCCGAAGTGTTTCTGCCGCGAGAGAAATTCCAAAATGGTGGAGGCCGGAGTGATGGGATAGGAACCGTAGAAGAGAGTTTTCTTCGCCAGTTGGGCGGCCGTCACCAGGCCGATGGCCAGGGCGTCGTTTCCCGTTATTTTACGGTAAGGGCCGGGAGGAAGTTTGGCTGGTCTCACCGCCACGGGGCTGGGGAGGCTCTCCGCCACGTCCGCGTAGTTGTAGCCGGCCTTGAGGGCCTCGACGTTGGCCCGGGCTATTTCGGGTTTGGGACCGAACTTTTCCCGGATCCACTCGATCGTGTGGTCCGGGGTGCGGTCGTAGAGCCAGAAGGTCATCCCCAGGGCGAAGAAGTTTTTGCACCGGTCTTTCTCCGACGAGGTCAGAGGGCTGTCCTTCAAGGCGTTCCGGGTGAGCGTCGTCAGAGGCACTTTGAGCAGCTGCCAGTCCTTCAGCGTTCCGTCGAGGAGGGGGTTGGAGGTCCACGCGGCGCGGGCGAGGTCCTGGGCGGTGAAGGCGTCCTCGTTGAGGATGATGAGCCCGCCCTTCCGGAGGCGCTTCAAAGTGACTTTGAGGGCCGCCGGGTTCATGGCCACCAGGACGTCGGCGCTATCGCCGGGGGTGAAGATGATGTTCTCGGAGAATTGGACCTGGAAGCTGGAGACGCCGGGGAGCGTGCCGGCGGGGGCGCGGATCTCGGCGGGGTATTCGGGGAGGGTGGCGAAGTCGTTCCCCATGACGGCGGCGGTGTCGGTCAACTGGTCGCCCGCCAACTGCATGCCGTCCCCCGAGTCGCCCGCGAAGCGGACGGTAATGGATGGGACGACGGTTTTGGCGCCTGAAGGGGGAGTCATCCGCCCTCGGCGGTGTCGGCCACTTGGTGGGGATCGGGGGGGAGGTTGTAGACTTCGCCGGGGTAAAATTCCGCCAGGAATCGGATGAGGGTCCGCACGCTCAAGATGCGCACGAGTTCTCCCCGCTCATCCACGAGGGGGACGTGGTAAAACATTTTCTCCACCATGAGGTCGATGGCTTTGCCCACCGAATCGCCGGGATGGAGGACCGTGGGAGATTTCGTCATGAAGTCCCGGATGGGGGCGTTCCAGTCGACCTTCCGGCCCAGGAGTTTCTGGATCACGTCCGTTTCCGTGAACATTCCGGAAATTTTCTTTCCGTCAGCGACCACGACGTAGGCGGAGGATTCCCGCCGCATCAGCTCGACGGCGTTCTTCACGGGGGTGGAGGAGGGGGTATGGATGAGGCGGGCGTTGACCACCTCGGAGATCTTTTTCTCCTTGAGGAGCTTTTCGGTGGAGGGCATGAACCAATGATGCCTTATCCGCGCCGGGAGGGTCAACCGTTTCCGACGGGCCTGGTTTTTGACAAGGAGGAACCGCTTAGATATACTGAAAGAGTCGTTCCCGATTTATCATGAAAATGGGTTCCCGATAACCATCCGAGGCGCCTCATTTAATTCAGGAGGAAACAAAAGATGCCCCCTATTGATCCGGATTTCCAGACCACCCGCCCGAAGGTCGGTGAACACGCCGGCCACGCCGTGTACGGCCCCGAGGAGAAGCCCGCGAAGCTCGGCATCCACGGAACGTGGGTGGCGGTTGATTTCGACCTCTGCATCGCCGACGGCGCCTGCCTCGACGCGTGCCCCGAAAGCGTTTTCTCGTGGGTCGATACGCCGGGCAACGCCGCCGCCGCGAAGAAGGCCGACCCCGCCAAGGAAGAGGCCTGCATCTTCTGCATGGCGTGCGAAAGCGTCTGCCCCACCGTCGCCATCAAGATCACCCCGAAATAAGTCCTCTACGGTCGGTTTCTAAAACGCCGCCGCCGCGCGAAAAACGCGGCGACGGCGTTTTTTCACGGGGGATTAACCCCAATGCGGTTCAAACAAGGGCGTCGGAGTTGTTACCTCC
>PMLF01000024.1 GCA_003158755.1 Elusimicrobiota bacterium
CACGATCACCTTGGGAGGGACCGCCTCCCGGTCCTCGTCGCGGGAGGCGGGTTGGCGGGGTTGTCCGCCGCGCGGCATCTGGCGCCTTATCCCACGGTGCTGGTCGAGCGGGAAAAGGAGCCGGGGGGAACCGCCCGCAGCGTTTCCGTCGACGGATTCACCTTCGATTTCACCGGGCACCTCCTCCACCTCCACAACGATTACACGAAACGCCTCATCCGGAAACTCCTCAAAAACAACGTTGTCGAATGCGAGCGGCGGGCGTGGATCCATTCCCAGGGGGTCGACACCCGCTATCCCTTCCAGGCCAACCTGCGCGGTCTCCCGTGGAAGACCGTGGAGGAATGTTACGCCGGTTTGTGGAACGCCCGCCGACGATACGGCGTTGATCCGTTGAACGGGGAACGCTCCCTGGATTTCCGCGAGTGGTGCGAGCGGATTTTCGGCGCGGGGATCACCCGGCATTTCATGGTGCCGTACAACCAAAAGTTGTGGACGGTGCCTCCCGAGGAGATGACGCCTGAGTGGTGCGGCGATTTCGTGCCCCGCCCGAGGCTGGAAGACGTCCTGGCCGGGGCGCTGGAGGAGAGCCGGACCGCCTTCGGTTACAACGCGACGTTTCTGTATCCCCGGGAAGGGGGCATTCAATCCCTCGCCCGCGCCCTGGCGGAAAAGTTGCCGGACGTCCGCTTGGGAGTTTCCCTCGACAAGGTCTTTTGGCGGGACCGTCGCGCACTGCTGAGCAATGGAGAGGATGTCTCCTACGCGCATCTCGTCTCCTGCCTGCCGCTCCCGGAGCTAATGAAACGGTTGGACCCGTTTCCGGAGGAGTTGCGGGAACCCCTCGGACGACTCCGATGGACGTCGGTCCTCTGCCTCAACCTGGGCGTTCGGCGAGCCGGCATTTCCAACAAATCCTGGATCTATTTTCCCGAGGACGATTTCGTTTTCTACCGCGTTGGATTCCCGTCCAATTTCACTCCCCACGTCGCTCCGAAAGGTTGCTCGTCGATGTACGTGGAGGTGTCTTACCGCCCGGACGAGGGTTTCGATTCGCCGGCCCGCCGCGCCGCGCTGCTTAAGAAAGTCCGGTCCGGCCTGGAGAAGGCGGGCATCCTCCGCCGGTCGGATGAACTTTCCGTCGTTAACTTCCTTCCTATCCCCTACGCGTACGTCCTCTACGATATCCATCGCACCCCGGCGGTGGAAGTTCTTTTGGAGTGGCTGCGCGAGAAAGCCCACTGCGCCTCCATCGGCCGCTACGGCGCCTGGAAATATTCGTTCATGGAGGAGGCCATCTTGGACGGAAAGAAAACCGCCGAGAACCTCCTCTCCCACCTTTGAAAAGGCCGTTGGCCGTTCCTCTGGCGGTTTTCGCCTTAGGGTTGGGTCTCCTCACCCGGGGAGCGACCGACTTGTGGGTGCAGGTCCTGGTTCACCTCCTGACCGTTATCGCCGTGATCGCCGCGGCTTCCGATCCGTCCACTCCGGGCCTCCGGCGAGGGATCGTCGTCTTGTTGGTCCTGGTCGCTCTCGGCGATCTTTGGGCCGCGGCGCCGTTTTCCGCCGGGCCTCCCTTTTCCCACAGCATCGACCGCGGGCTGTTGAACGATCTGAACGGGCTGGCGTTCTTTTTTCTTTTCTCCCTCCGGACGGAAAACCGTTGGGAGGAGAATCTTTGGCGCTGGACCGGCCCGCTCCTCGCGGTGTTCGCCCTGCCGGGTTTGGCGCTTTTCCTCTTGAAGCGGGGCGGGCATCCGTTCGGAACGCTGATCAATTCAAACGTTTTGGCGGCGGCACTTTTGCTGGCGGGGCCGCCTTCCGTGGCGCTCTGGTGGAAAAAGTGGAAACCCGCGGGGATCGCGTTGGCGGTCCTCGGCCTTTTGTTGTTGGCGTCGACGGGATCCCGGGCGGCGGCGGGCGCGGCGGTCCTGGGCGCCGTGCTCTATTTCTCTCCGCCGTCCCGTCGATGGTGGGCCCTGGCCGCCCTCGCGGTGATTTTCGGTGGAATATCCCTCCATTATCTGGACGCCGACCGGATCGGATGGTGGAAGAGCGCCGTCCTCATGTTGACGAAATCCGAAGGCGTGGGACCCGGCGCGTTCGGCGAGGCCTATCCGCGCTACCGCGCCGTTTCCCTCGGTCTGAACGCCCTTTTCGCCCACAACTTTCTTTTGGAATCGGCTGCGGAGCGCGGCGTCTTGGGCGCCTTGGTGTTCTTCGCCCTTCCCGCGCTCGCGCTCGGACGGGCCTTCCGGAATTTCGACGGCGCTTCCACCCGATGGAAAGCGACGGCGGCGGGGATGACGGCTTTCCTTGCCCACAGCTTGCTGCACGTTGGTTTTTCCATCCCCGGCGTCTCCTGGCTTTTTTGGGCGGCGGCGGGGGAATGGTGGGGGAGCGGCGACCCGACGGTTCCCATGTCCCGGGTGGGACGGGCGGGGAGCGTCGTCGCGGCCCTCGCGGCGGGAATCCTTTCCCTTCGGCTTTACGTCGGAGACGAATACCTGGCCCGCGCCGGGACCGATTTGACGGACGGGAACGTTCCGGCCGCCCGCGTCGCCGTCGAGCGGGGACTCCGCTGGAATCCCCGCGAGCCGGAGCTTTATTCCATTGAGGCCGCCGTTCTCTCCTCCGGAGGGGATTGGAACGCCGCCTATTCGAACCTTCACCGCGCCGTGCGCCTCGCTCCCGCCAGCGCCCGGTTCCGCGCGGAGACGGGGGAGGCGGCTTTTCGTTTGGGCCGGAGGGAGGAAGCCGTCCGTTGTTACGAAGAGGCCGTCCGCCTCCTGCCGCTAAACGCAAAATATCCCGCCCGATTAGAGGAACTGCGCCGTGCCGAGGGTGGGGACGTTGTCAACTAATCAACTA
>PMLF01000157.1 GCA_003158755.1 Elusimicrobiota bacterium
GAGGTCGGCCCGAAGGGCGGCGAGCTTGTCCTTGTATTCTTTGAGGCGCGGCGCGGACCGGCGGTAGGCCTCCACGTTGCCGGCGTAGTGGGCCGGATCGTCGATGCCGATGATCGGGACGGAGCTTTTCCAAGACATGGCCGTGTGGACGGGACCGGAGATGCCGTTCGTCTTGAGGAGGTAGTCGGCGACTTTGGCGACGATCAGCGGCCTACGGAAGTTCTGATAGGCTTTCAGGTCGATCGGTCCAGTCGCGCCTTCCAAGGCGACAAGTCCCGCCTGGTCCCCTTGGGCCAGCGCCGCCACCGTCCGGCCGATGTTCTTTTGGGCCTCAAGGTTCTGGTGAACGTCCTGGATGTGGACGACGATTCGATTCATTCCGGCGTTAGAGGGCAAACTGATTTTTCGGATACTGCCTGGACAGGAAGAAAGGGCGCGGAGAAGATCGGCGTGATCCGCCGCGAAACCCTTGGGCAGGCTCTCGGCCACGGGAGCGGACAAAGACGGCGAAAGGGAACGATCCACGGCCGGGAAGCCTCGGAGGAGATCGGCGGGCGAGGACGGCAAGCCCGCCATGAGGACGGCGTCGCCGCGCTGTTGCCGGGATTGTTCGCGCCGTTCCGCCCAGAAGTTGGATTCGGGGACGTGGGCGAGGGCCGCGTTCGTCAAAAAATAGACGAGCGTGAGGGCGGCGGCAATACTCCGGCGCGCGGGGAAAGGACTCATATTTAGGTTTAGTATAAGGAAGGCGTATTAAGAAACGATTATGAAGATGTAACGAAGTCGTAAATTTTAGAAGACCACCATCCCGTCGCCGTAGGAGAGGAACCGGTATCGCTCCCGGACGGCTTCGTCGTAGGCCTTTCGCAGGAAATCGGCGCCGGCGAAGGCGGCGGTTAGGAGGAGAGGCGTGTGGCGGCGCAGGTGAAAATTGGTGGCCAGGACATCGACCACACGAAAGCGGTAGCCGGGATGGATGAATATTTCCGTGGCGCCGGCGCCGGCCTTCACCCGGCCCTTTTCGTCGGCGGAACCTTCCAGGGCGCGGACGACCGTGGTCCCCACGGCCCACACCCGGCGGCCTTCGGCCTTGGCGCGATTGACGGCGTCGGCGGTGTCCTCGGAAATCTGATAGCTCTCGGCCATCATCCGATGCTGCGTGTAATCATCCCCCTGCAAAGGACGGAAAGTACCCCATCCCACGTCCAGACGCAATCGGTGAACGTTCACGCCCAACGCCGATATTCGATTCAAAAGCGCGGGGGTAAAATGCAAGCCCGCCGTCGGCGCCGCCACGGAGCCGGGAGCAGAAAAGCCGGGGGTCGGGTCTCGGGGCTCGGGATTCGCAAAAACAGTTTGATAAAAAACGCGATCATGGGACTCGACCCCCGGAGCATCGGCGGGGCCGCGGTGGATGTAGGGCGGGAGAGGCATGCGGCCCAGGCGGTCCACATCGGACTCCGAGAGGGGGCGGGAGAAGGACAACTCGTATTCCCCCCCTTCCCGTTTCCGTTCGACGACAACTTCCACGTCCTCCAGCTTGAACCGCGCACCGGGTTTTTGAACGGGGGTCAGAAGAGACGTCCACCGGTCGCCGGACGCGTTTCGCTCGAGGAGAAGCATCCGCACGCGGCCTCCGGTGGACTTGAAGGCGGAGAGCCTCGCGGGGAAAACCCGCGTGTCGTTCAAAACCAACACATCCCCCGGACGAAAGTACTCCGGCAGATCGAGGAAAACCCGGTGGGAAATCGAACCCGCCGAGCGGTCCAACACCATCAAACGGGCCGAGTCCCGCTCCTCCAACGGATGCTGAGCGATCAGGTCTTCAGGCGGTTCGGGAAAACCCATCAAATCCATTTTTTCTCCACAATCATGGGGCGGGTCTTAGACCCGCCCCTACGAAAACGACTTTCGATTTTATCGTAGGGGAGGGTCTAAGACCCTCCCCGATTTAAAAAAGTTCAGAGCGCTTTGACTTTGGTGTTGCGGTAGAAGTAGGTCAGGATTTCCTTGTATTTGTAGCCTTGGCCGGCGGTGACTTTGGCGCACCACTGGCAGAGACCGACGCCGTGACCCCACCCTTTGCCGTTGAACCGCCATTTACCGTCAACGTGGGAGAGGCCGGTCCAAAAAGTGCTCCGCAGGAGGCGGGCGCCGACGATCAGGCGGAACGCGTTGGCCTGGAGAGTTGCGGCGCCCGACGATCCCGTCACCCTAACCTCGTAGGCGCGGCCCGCGCCGGTATGGGAGGTGATGCGAAGGGACTCGACCCGTCCCACGTCGTGGCCGGCGGCGCGCAGGCGGCGGGACAAATCGTCGTCGGAGATGTCCGCCTTCCATTGATAGAAAGGACATTCCTCGCGGCACCAGCGGGCGCGGACACCCCGTAGATAGGGAGTGTTTCCGCTCCGCCAAACGTCCTTGGCGTCGTCCGTTTGTCCGCCGCAACAGGAATGAAAGACGGCGCTGACGGGTTTGCCCTTAAACGTCAGGACCTCGCCGCGGGTGGCGTCCACCGCCTTGTCCGTGGAAGGCTTCTCACTTTGAACACCGTCGTACACCTGGCAGGCGGCGGTGGCGCAGAGGTCGTATCCGTCATTGCCGAAACGGCCCCGGTTGGCGACGGCGTAGCTGCGGGCCACGACCGACTGGGCCTTCAAGGCCTCCGGCGGCCAGGAATGGGGCATCTCCGCCGGGACCACGCTGCGCACGTAATCCTCCAGCTCCAGCTCGTTGATGACCGTGAGGCGGCCTTTCCCGTCGGAAACGATCTCCACCGCGCCCCGGTAGGGATGGCCGTTCACTTTGATGAATTTTCCTTTATCGATGGGGGCCAACCGGACCTTGCGGGGAAACCGCTCGTCGCCGATCCTTAATTTCCCTTTTTCGGCCTTGACCGTCTTCCTGCCCTTCCAATGGCGGGTCCCCTTGGAACCCGCCGTTTGGACGGACCCGGGGCCGACGGAAACCGTGGAAACTCCGGTGAGGATCCCGATGCGGACGGGTTTTTCTCCGGCGAAAACCGGGGAAGTGATCAACAAGAGGAGAAAGGGAATCTCGAAACCACGACGAGCCATCGCTTAAGCGAACAGGTCGGGCGTTGGAGCGGCCTTGGGGGCGGGGCGGCCCAAGTGGCGATAGGCCTGGGGGGTGGCGGCGCGGCCCCTCGGAGTGCGGACCAGGAAACCGGCTTTGATGAGGTAAGGCTCGTAAACGTCCTCAAGCGTGTCGCGTTGCTCGGAGACAGCCACGGCCACGGTATCGACGCCGACAGGGCCGCCGCCGAACTTGTCGATGATGGCTTCCAGGATTTTTCGGTCGATGGAATCCAAACCTTGAGGATCGACCTCCAGGGCTTCGAGCGCCCGCCGGTAGGCANNGGAGTGCCGCGGCTGCGCCGGGCGATCTCGCGGGCCGCCTCGGGCGCCAACTCGACGGCCAAAAGCTTCGCCGACCGTTCCAGGATGGAGGCCAGTTCCGCTTCGTCGTAAAACTCGAGATAGGCGTGGATGCCGAAGCGGTCCCGCAAGGGACCCGTGAGGAGGCCCGACCTCGTGGTCGCCCCCACCATCGTAAAGCGGGGCAGAGGCAGCTTGATGGTCTTGGCGGAGGGCCCCTGGCCGATGACGATGTCCAGGGCGAAATCCTCCATGGCGGGATACAGGGCTTCCTCGATGGTGTGGTTCAGGCGGTGGATCTCGTCGATGAAGAAGACGTCCCCTTCGCCGAGGTTGGTCAAGAGCGCGGCCAAATCTCCCACGCGCTCCAAAGCCGGACCCGACGTTTGGCGGAGGTTAACGCCCAGTTCCTTGGCGATGATGTTGGCGAGGGTCGTCTTGCCGAGGCCCGGTGGCGCGGCGAAGAGGCAATGGTCCAAGGGCTCGCGGCGCTTTTTGGCGGCTTCGATGAAAATCTTTAAATTGGCTTTGAGCTTTTCCTGCCCAACGAACTCGTCCAGGTTTTGGGGACGGAGCGCGGTATCGAAACGCTCCTCGCCGGGAGCGGCTTCTTCGGTCAGCGGGGAAGCGTCGTCTCGCACGGGGGAGCGGTCAGGAAACGCCGGAGGGAACCATCGGGTCTTTGCGCCGGTCGACGACGAAACGGCTACCCCCGAGGGTTTTAGCGTATCGAAGCAGTTCCCCTCCCACCTGGGCGAACTGTCCGACGTGGCTCAGGGCTCGGTGCTGGTTGGACACGACACCGATGACGAGGTTGACGAAGGGATAGGCCACCGCCCGGCCCTGGCGGGTCTTGCCCTCGATGAACCCTTTTTCGCGGTCTTCCGGGCTGTAGAAATCGACGATGCCCCGGGCGAATTCTTCCAGGGCGGCGTGGCAAAGGAGACCCGCCCTCGACGGATCGGTGAGCATCAAGAATTCGTCTCCGCCAAGGTGGGCCGCCGGGTCCTTGCCTTCGGACACGGCGCGGCCCGCCCCTTCGAGGACCGCCAACGTGAACCGCAGGATGTCGTCCCCTCTTTCGAAACCGAGGCACTCGTTGTAGCCGCGGAAATAACTGAGGCTGGCGTACAGCACGGCAACGGCTTCCCGGCGGGCGAGTCGCCACTTGAGCTCGCCGAGAATGGGAACGACGTCCGTGGCGAGGGACGATGAGGTGGGGACGGAAGGTCCGGGACGGAGGTTCGAGGGTCCGGGCGTTTTGGACGCCTCGCTGCTCGCCACCCCCGCGGGAAGGTCCGACCCGGACGCCTTCCCCGTCCGGCGAAGAACGGCCTTCACGCGAAGGACCAATTCGTCGCCGGAAAATGGCTTGACGATGTAGTCGTCGCTCCCGATGTTGAGTCCTTCCACCCGGTCCGTGGGATAGCTTCGGCGCGCGGACATAAAAATAAACGGGAGGTCCTTGAAACGCTCGCTCCCGCGGAGGAGGCGGAGGAACTCGAAACCGTCCATCTGGGGCATCTCCACGTCGGAGAGGACCAAATCCGGAGGCGCGCTTTCGATCAAGGGCATGGCTTCGATGACGGAGGCGGCGCGGGTCACCGTGAAACCGGCCCGCTCCAGGATCAGCTGGGATATCCCGCCGAACGCGTCTTCGTCGTCCACCACCAGGATGTTCATGGGGCTCATTTTAGATCAATTTAGACGCGACCGGACAAACGGCGCAATGCGTTTTTGATTAGCGACTGGGAGGAAGAACCGGGAGGCAGGGACTGGCGGGCGCCCTGGGCGGCGTCCCGGGCGTCGGCCTCCCGGTAGCCCAGGGACACCAAACCCTGGATGGCGTCCTCCACGGGTCCCGAGTCCCCCGCGCCGTCGACGGAGAGCGAGGGCAGGGAATCGACCTTATCCCGCAGACCCGCCACCAGCTTCTCGGCGGTCTTGGGCGTAAATCCGAAGAGGGCGACCAACCGTTTCACGTCCTTGTCGACGAGGGCCCGGCGGAAATCGGGGAGGGACTTCATGGCCTTGTCCAGGAACTCCAAGGCCTTCTTGGCGCCGGCGCCCGGGACGTTTTCCTTGAGCGCCAGGAAGATCTTTTTCTCCTCCGAGGTCGGGAACCCGTACAGGGTCACCCCGCCGCCGTACATGGCGACGGACTCGACCACGTGCAAAAGGACCTCGGCGCCCAACGCGGGTAGGCGCCCGCGGGCCGCGGCGGAAAGACTAACGGCATAACCCAAACCGCCGGCTTCCACGACGGCGCCGTCCTCGGTCGTTTCCAACAGCGTGCCGCGCAGGGTGACGATCATGAGCGGGCCACCGGCGCGGAGAGCTTCAGGGTGTTGAGGTGGCAAAGCGCGATGGCGACGGCGTCGGCCGCGTCGTCGGGCCGGGGGATGTCCTTAAGGCCCAAGAGCCGCTGGACCATGCGCTGCATCTGGGACTTGTCGGCGGCGCCGAAGCCGGT
Source organism: Elusimicrobiota bacterium (assembly GCA_003158755.1). GTDB lineage: Bacteria > Elusimicrobiota > Elusimicrobia > FEN-1173 > FEN-1173 > FEN-1173. The sequence goes on from PMLF01000157.1 coordinate 5,872, forward strand.
GAGGGACATCTTCACTTGACGGGGGTTGTACTCGTGGACGGACAAGCCGCTTTCGGCCAACGTGAGGAGGATCACTCCCCGGCCGTGCCCCACGGAGGCGGCGGTGCGGCTGTTCTTGGAAATGTAGAGTTCCTCGATGGCTGCTTCGTCGGGGCGCTCGACGGCAATCAAGGATTTGAGCTCGTTGGAAAGCCGCCGAAGCCGGTCCGTCATCGCGTCCTTCGCGGAGGTAAGAATGGCCCCGCACTTCAGCAAGACTTGGCGCCCGTCGGGCTCCTTGCGGACCAGGCCCCACCCCGTCGTCGCGATTCCGGGATCGATGCCCAGGACCTTCATCGGTCCCCGGCCTTATTCCTTGATGTCACAATTGGCGTAAACGTCCTTGACGTCGTCGTTGTCTTCCAAATCTTCGAGGAGGGACAGCATCTTGCGGCCGTCGGAACCTTCCAGCGAGACGGTGGTGCCGGGGAGCATGGTGGCCTCGGCCGAAGCCACGGGGATGCCGGCGGCGACCAGGGCGGCCTTCACCTTCTCCACCTCGGCCGGGACGGTGATGACCTCGAACCGCTCGGGATCGTCGGACTTGATGTCCTCGGCGCCGGCCTCGAGGGCGGCGTTCATGACCTTGTCCTCGTCGGAGAAAGCGCTCTTATCCACCGTAATATGCCCCTTCATGTGAAAGTTCCAGGCCACGCAGCCCGACTCGCCCATGTTGCCGCCGTGGGAGGAGAAGATTTTCCGTATCTCGGAGGTGGTCCGGTTCTTGTTGTCGGTGGTGCCCGTCACCAGGACGGCGACGCCGCCGACGCCGTAGCCCTCGTAGGAGACCTCCTCGAAGACCACGCCGGGGATCTCCCCGGTGCCGCGTTGGATGGCCTTTTTCAGGTTTTCGGCCGGCATGTTGGCCGCCTTGGCGTCCTCGATGGCTTTGCGGAGGCGGGGATTGTTGTCGGGGTTGCCGCCGCCCGACTTGGCCGCGATGGTGACTTCGCGGATGATCCGAGTAAAAACCTTGCCGCGTTTGGCGTCGATAGCGCCCTTTTTGTGCTTGATGCCCGCCCAACGTGAATGGCCCGACATAGGGGAGAACTCCTTGAGAAAAGTGAGTAATGAATTTTAGCTCATCCGCCGCCATCTGCCAACGGCCATCCCATGGGATATAATGTCGACCCATGCGACGACTGTTCCGCGCGGCATGGGGAGTGTCGTTGGTCCTGACTCCACTCATCGAGCCGGGGATCTCCCGAGCCGCCCAAAAATCGGCCGGCGAAGACGCCTCCCCCGCCGCCCATCTAAAACCGCGAAAGCAACGCGCCGCGGTCAAGCGTCCCCCGAAGCGCCGGCGCGTCCGCACCGGTCGCGCGCCCTTCATCCGCCGTATCCGCGTGGTCCGCCGGGACGTCTTCGACACCAACCTCCGCGCCGAAGACAAGAAGATTTTCCGCCTGATCAACGCCCTGCACGTGACCACCAAGGAAAGCGCCATCAAAGGGCTACTCCTCCTCAAGGAAGGGGACCGCTACAACGCCGACCTGGCCAAGGAGTCCGAGCGGGCGTTGCGCAACATCCTGCTCTTGAGGAACGTCCGGGTGACGCCGATTCCCATCAACGACCGGACGGTCGATTTGTTGGTGACCACCCAGGACACGTGGACCACCGAGCCGCAATTCGGCTTGACGGGCGTGGGCCAGACCTTGAACCTCAAAACAGGCCTCCGGGAACGAAACCTCTTCGGCTACGGAAAAGACGACAGCTTCTATTACAAGAAGACCGACGGCGTCATCACCAGGACCTATTCCTACAACGACCCCTTGTTCCTGGGAACTCCGATGGTGATGGGCGGCTCCTTCCAGGACCGGGCGGACGGCACCACGCGATCCCTCTCCCTCGCCAAGCCTTTCTCGGCCAGCGTCACCCATTGGTCCGCCGGAGGAGCCCTCTCGAACGACAAGCACGAGGAGAAAGAGTTGGACAACCTCGGCAACGAAATCGGCCGGTTCCGAGTCAAATCGAAAGACTCGTCCGTCTATGCGGACACCTCCATCCTCCCGACGACCCGGAGGGTGTTCCGTCCGGGGGTGGGCTACGAGCGCTCCGAAGTGGAACGGATCCGACTGTCCTCCGGCCGCACCGAAAGCGACGAGCTCTTCCACATCGCCCACGCGCGACTCGACGTCGAACGGATCGACTTCCTGACGGTCGACCACATCAACCAATACGGCCAGGACGAAGACTTCGCCCTGGGCCCCGCCTTGATTTTCGACGGCGGCGCCGCCCGTCATAAATGGGTACCGACGTCCGACAACGCCAATTTCTACAAAGGAACATTTCAGGAGGGAACCCTGTTCGGAACCTCCCATTTCGCGCTCCTCACGTTGGGCGGAAACGGTGAATTTCAGAATGGGACTTGGCGGTCCTCCCACGCCCAAGCGGACCTGAATTATTACAACCACTTCCAGCCCCGGCAGACCCTGGCCGCCCACCTGGGATGGGCCGCCATCGTGAACCCAACTCCGACGGACAATATCCTTCTCGGGGGCGACACGGGGATGCGGGCCTACAAAATGAATCAATTCGCCGGAAACAAGAAGCTCCTGGCGAACGTGGAGGACCGGTTCTTCGTTATCGACGACGTGGGCCGGTTCGCGAGCGTGGGGGCGGTGGTGTTTTCGGACGCGGGTTACGTGTGGGCGCCGGGGAAAGACATCCGTATGAGCGACGTGAAATCCGACGTGGGAGTGGGGCTCCGCCTCCACCTCAACCGGACGAGTCTGGGACACGTGCTGCGCTTCGATCTGGCCTACGCGATGAGGCGGGTGGGAAATCAACCCCGGCTGGTGTTTTCATTCGGAACGGCGCAAGCGTTCTAACTTTGCGGGATATCCGCCGGGGCGAAGTCCCCGCCTATTTAGTTCAGCAAATCCTCGGCATTTGCTCGCCGCTCAATAAATCCAATGCGCGGTCCGCGCCTAGGGCAGTGCGTAACGTAACGAAAGAACCGGGAGTATCGGAAATCTCGCCGATCCGGCAGGCGCCTTGGGAAACAGGTTGGGCGCGCAGAATCGCGACGGCTTTCTCCGCCTGGACCTTCGGAACAAAGGCCACGAAACGGCCTTCGTTGGCGGCGTAGAGGGGGTCCAAACCCAAAATTTCACAGGCGGCTCGGACGTCTTCCCTTACGGGGATCGCGGCCTCTTCCACGCGGACGTTCACCTTGGCGGCTGCGGCGATCTCGTTCAGGGCGGCAGACAGACCTCCTCGGGTTAGGTCGCGCAAACAATGGATATCGATTCCCCCCTTCAACAACGCTTCCACCGGGGTCCATAGGGGGGCGCAATCGCTCTCGATGGCGGATTGAAACTCCAAGCTTTCCCGCAAGGCCATGACCGCCATGCCGTGGCGGCCCAGGTCGCCGCTCACGATGACGGCGTCTCCCGGACGGACTCGCCGGGGCGCTACGTCGACGGAACCTTCCACCAAACCAATGCCAGCGGTGTTGACGTAGACGCCGTCGCCCTTCCCTCGGTCCACCACTTTGGTGTCGCCGGTCACGAACTGGACTCCCGCCGCTTTCGCCGCGGCGCCCATGGACGCCGCCACGCGGCTCAACGTCTCAATGGGCAGGCCTTCTTCCAAAATGAATCCCGCGCTCAGGAACATCGGCTTCGCTCCGGCCATGGCTAAATCGTTGACGGTGCCGTTCACGGCTAAGGAACCGATATCTCCCCCGGGGAAAAACAATGGGTGAACGACGAAGGAATCGGTGGTGAAGGCCAGCCGCGTTCCTTCGACGGTCACGACAGAGGCGTCGTGCCTTTCGCGGAGGGCGGCGCTGTCGAAAGCGGGCATGAACACTTTCTCGATCAGGTCGGCCATGACCTTCCCGCCGCCGCCGTGGGCCATGAGGATTTGGCCGCCGTCGCCCGCGGGCACGGGGCAGGACAGGGAAAAGTCTTTGGGTTCGGTCACGCTCCGGCCTCTCTGGATCGGTATCGATAGTAGGCGGCGCACGCGCCCTCGCTGGAGACCATCGGGGCGCCCAACGGGTTTTCCGGAGTGCATACCTTACCGAAGGCGGCGCACTCGAAGGGCTTCTTGATTCCCCGCAGGACGTCGCCGCTGATGCAAAGGGGAGATTCCTCGGCGGCGACGTCCTTCACGGAAAAACGGCGTTCTGCGTCGAACTCGTGGAAAGGTTTCGACAGGCCCAGGCCGCTGGCGGGGATGTCGCCGATGCCACGCCACCGTCGGGGAATCACTTCGAAGACTCTCGAGATCAGGTCCCGGGCGGGGGCGCTGCCTTCCCGGCGGACGGCGCGGCTATATTGGTTTTCCACCTCGGCGCGGCCTTCTTCCAATTGCTTCACGGCCATCTGGACGCCTTGCAGGATGTCCAAAGGCTCGAAGCCCGTCACGACGATGGGCACATGGTATTTGGCCGAAATCGGAGGATATTCTTCGTATCCCATGACGGCGCAGACGTGGCCCGCGGCCAGGAAACCCTGCACGCGGTTGCCCGGGGAAGAGAGGATCGCCTCCAGGGCCGGCGGCACGAGGACGTGGGAGACCAAAATCGAAAAGTTCTTCAACCCTTCCGCCGAGGCCTGGGCCACCGCCATGGCGTTGGCCGGGGCCGTGGTCTCGAAACCGACGGCGAAGAAGACCACCTGCCGGTCGGGGTTCTTGCGGGCGAGGACCACCGCGTCCAAGGGTGAATAGACGACCCGGACGTCCCCGCCCGCCGCCTTGACTCGGAAAAGGTCCCGCCCGCTTCCCGGCACCCGCAGCATGTCGCCGAAAGAGCAGAAGATCACTTCGGCCTTGGAGGCGATGGCGCAGGCCCGGTCCACCATCTCCACGGGGGTCACGCACACGGGACAACCGGGACCGTGGAGGAGCGTCACTTCTTTCGGTAAAAGTTCATCCAACCCGAACCGCACGATAGCGTGGGTCTGGCCGCCGCAGACTTCCATCAGCGTCCAAGGACGGGTGACGCGGCGGCGAACGTCCGCGGCCATGGCCTTCACGGCCTCCGCGTCGCGGTATTCGTCCATGTATTTCATATCCCGGCCTCGTCCAGCTCTTTGATCTGCCGGAGGTATTCGAAGATCTTCCCCGCTTCCTCCGAATCCACGACGCTCAGAGCCATACCCACATGGATCAGGACGTAGTCGCTTACTTTCGCTTCAGGGACGCAGGCCAGGTTGGCCTCTTTTATTACGCCGCCGAAGTCCACTCGGGCGACGCGTTGAAGGCCCTCTCCGACGATATCGACGATTTTTCCAGGCACGGCTAAACACATATCAACTTCCCTCCATACGGCTCAAAGCCACGACCGCTTGTCCTAAGGCCAGCCCGCCGTCGTTGGGCGGAATCCGGTGGTGGAAAAACGGTTCGAATCCCCTTGAGCGAAGGCGCGATACGGCGCGCTCCAACAGCAAGACGTTTTGGAAACAGCCGCCGGAAAGGACCACGCGCTTCTCCCCCCCGCGCTCCGCCGCTCCGACGACGACATCCGCCAGGGCGTTATGGAACTTGGCGGCGACCAAGGCGGAGGGGGTTCCCCCGTGAACGTCCGAGGCGATTTCCCGAATCATCGGGACCCAATTGAACACCCACGGGTCGCCTTCCGTCCAATGGACGGCGTAGGATTCCTCCGTCCCCGCCCGGCGCGCCGCGAACTCCAACTCCATGGCGGCCTGGCCCTCGAATCCGGCCTTTTGACGTAAATCCAAGATCGACGCCACGGCGTCGAAAAGGCGCCCGGCGCTGGACGTCAACGGCGATTGGACCCCCCGTTCCAACATCGATCGCAGGACCTTCCCTTCGTCGGGGGAAAACACCTTCAACGGGAACAAGTCTTCCCGGTCAAAAACCGACGGTCCGAATACTTCGAAGAGGACGCCTAAGGCCGAGCGCCGGGGCTCGCGCACGGCGGCCTCGCCGCCGGGCAGTCGAAACCGGCGGAAACAGCCCGCGCGCGAAAACTCCCGGCGGTTCCCCCGCAGGAATTCCCCTCCCCAAATCGACCCGTCAACCCCGTAGCCGGATCCGTCCCACACCACGCCCAGGACGTCGCCGTCCAACCCGTTTTCCGCCATACAGGAAACCATGTGGGCGTGGTGGTGCTGGACCGATTCGACGGTCAGCCCCGATTCGCGGGCGAATCGATTTGAAAAATAATCGGGGTGCAAGTCCGCCGCCACCCGTTCGAGAGAAACGCCGTAAAACCTTTGCAAATCATCGACGGACCGGCGGAAGGCCTCCCGCGCGGGGATCGCGTCCAGGTCGCCGACGTGGGAACCCAGGACGACCGTCCCGCCCACCGAAACAGCGACAGCGTTCTTCCTGTGGCCGCCCACGGCCAACACTTTCCCGTTACCGGTCCCCGTCTCGACGGGATGAGGGGCGTAACCCCGCGCGCGCCGGAGCACCAGGACTTCGCCGAAAACGACGCGCGCCACCGAATCGTCCAGCGGTCGGGCGATGGGGCGATCGTGGACCAGAAAAACGTCCGCGATGCCGGAGAGCCGGGAGAGGGCTTCCCTTTCGTCGATGCAGATGGGCTCATCCGACAAATTACCGCTGGTGGCCACGACGGGGAACCCGAGTTCCCTCATCAAAAGATGGTGGAGAGGCGTGTAAGGAAGCATCGCGCCCAGGAACGGATTCCCCGGAGCCACAAGTTCTGATACCGATCCGTTGTCAAACTGAATCCTTTCATAAATTCCGTCATACCGGCGAAGGCCGGTATCCAGGGAGTGAAACGGTCGTTTAAAATCGGCAATACTACCTGGACCCCGGCTTCCGCCGGGGGGACGACCGTTATCTAAACCCCATTGAGTATCGGGACGTCTCGCCAAGAGAACGATGGGCGACTCGGGAGAAAGCAGGAGACTTCTTTCATCGGCGGAGACAACGCATTCCTTTTCCACCGCCGCCTCGTCGGGGAACATCAGCGCGAAAGGTTTTTCCTCCCGGCGTTTGCGCCGCCTCAGTTCCGTGACGGCCCCGCCGTTCCGAGCATCGGCGAGGAGCTGAAAACCGCCCAACCCTTTAAGAGCAACGATCTCGCCCCGCCGAAGGGCTTCGGCCGCCAATTTTATCGACTCCCCTTTCCGGACAAGGACCTTCCCGGCGACATCCCAAAATTCCAATTGCGGACCGCAGTCAGGGCATGCCACGGGCTGGGCGTGGAACCGCCGGTCGAGGGGATTTTCATATTCCCGGCGGCACGCGTCGCACATCGGGAAATCCTTCATGGTGGTGCGGGGACGGTCGTAGGGGATCGATTCGATGATGGAGAAACGTGGACCGCAGTGGGTGCAGTTGGTGAAAGGGTAAAGATAGCGTCGATCGGAGGGATCGAAGACCTCCCGCAGGCAATCGCCGCAAACGGCGACGTCCGAAGGGACCCACGCCGTCCGAACACCGGTCTCCTCGCTGCCGAGAATTTCGAATCCTTCGACTCCCGCGTAAGGCAGGACGGAGGACTCGATCCGGCGGACTTCCGCCCGGACGGGGCGCTCGTCCTGCAGCCGCCGGAGAAAAGCGTCCAGGACCGAGCCCGCGCCCTCGATCTCGATCAAAACTCCCCCCGCCGTGTTGCGGACCCAGCCTGACAAACCGATACCGACGGCCAGGCGGTGGACGAACGGGCGATACCCCACCCCTTGCACCGTGCCCGTCACGGCCACGCGCAACCGCCGAAATCCATCGACGGCCATTTCCCCTCGCGCTTCCGCCGGTGATCCAGCGGAAACCCTATCCTCCGGAGATTCTCTTTTCGTTATTTTATCTCCAACACCGCGTGGAGGACCCGATGGGCGTCTTCCCCGGACAATTGGAAACCCGTCCGTTCGAACATCTTTTTCATGGCGTCGTTGTCGTGGCTGAGCTCGGCGACGATCCGCTTCAGTTTTTCCCGCTTGGCGATTTCGATGAGGCGCCCCAAGATCGCGGCGCCGAGGCCTTTCCCCTGCCAGGGATCGCCCACGAGGAGAGAAAACTCGGCCTCTCCCGCCGCCCCGGTCAACGCCAAGCGTCCAACGGAAAGAACCTCGTTATCCTTCTCCGCGACCAGAACCATTTCCCGGTCCCAGTCGACGAAACAGATGCGGGTAAGCCGATCGTGGGCGGTGCGCTCGTCCAGTTTCATGGCGCGGAGATACCGTTGGAGGACGCTCCGGTCCGATAGAGTGCTGTGGAAACGGACCAGGCGCGGCTCGTCTTCGGGCCGAATGGGGCGCAGGGTGGCTTCTTGTCCGCCCTTCATCGTGACCTTGGAGACATATTCCACCGGGTACGGCCGGATGGACGGCCGGGGCAAATCCTCTTCTTTTTTGTTCACGTCGTGCAGGACCACCCGCGCGTCCAGGGCGATAAAACCCTCGGGCGAGGCCAGGAGCGGGTTCACGTCCATCTCCTTGATCCAGCGCTGCTCGACGGCTAAGCGGCTGAACCGGACCAGTATCCGCTCCAGGGCGGCCATGTCGCAGGTCGCCTTGCCGCGGACGCCCTGGAGCGCCTTATAAACCTTCGTCCGTTCCATGAGCCGCCGAGCCAGAGTCGTGTTGAGGGGCGGCAAACCCAAGGACCGGTCCTTGTACACCTCCACCAGGCGGCCGCCGGAACCGAACAGGAGCACCGGCCCGAACTGAGCGTCGCAGTGGGAGCCAAGGATGACCTCGATCCCGTCGAGGGACACCATGGCCTGCACGGTGACGCCGCCGAAAGCGGCCTCCCCCGCGTGGGCGATGACGGATTTCTTGATTTCTTTGTACGCGTTCCGCACGGCGTCGTCGCCTTTGAGGTTCAGCTTCACGCCGCCCACGTCGCTTTTGTGAGTGATGGTCTTGGAGCGGAGCTTGAGCACGACAGGGTCTTTGAACTCCCGGGCGGCGACGACGGCCTCTTCTTCGCTGTTCACGTGACGGGTTTTAACGACGGGCAAACCGTAGGCCGCCAAGACTTCCTTGGACTCGTCCTCTGTCAGGATGGTGCGCCCTTCCTTGCGGACGGCGTCCAACACGGCACGGGCCGCGACGGGGTCCACGCCTTCTTCGGCGCCGGCCGACATCTCCGGCGTTTCGTAAAGGGCTCGGAGGTTGTCGGCGTGGCGCCACATGAGGGTGAAAATGCTCGCCGCCGTGTCGGGGTATTCGAACACGGGGATTCCGGCTTTGATCAAGATCTGCCGTCCCTCTTGGACGCTCGCGGCGCCCATCCAACTGGCGAGTATGGGTTTCTTGATGTCCTTGGCCGCTTCGACCAGGGCCTTGGCGGTGGCCGTGGCGTCCGTCATGGATTGAGGCGTAAGCAACACCATGAGGCCGTCGACGTTGGGATCCGCCTCGACGGTCTTAAGAGCCCGGGCGTATCGCTCCGCGCTGGCGTCGCCCAACACGTCCACGGGGTTGCTGTGGCTCCAGGCGGCGGGCAGGAACGTGTTCAACGTTTCGATGGCGGAAGGAGAGATTTCCGACAGCAGGCCGCCGGACTCGACCAAAGCATCGGAGGCCAGCACCGCCGGCCCGCCCGCGTTGGTGAGGATGGCCATACGCCGGCCCTTGGGGCGGGGCTGCTTGGCCAGAGCGTCGACCAAGTGGAAAAGATCGGAAACGGAGTTCACGCGGATCACGCCGCATCGGCGGAAGGCCGCGTCCAAAACGTCGTCGGCACCGGCCAGGGCGCCCGTATGGGACGCCGCGGCCTTGGCGGCGGCTTCGGTGCGGCCCGCCTTGATGACGATGATGGGCTTGGAAAGCGCCGCTTCGCGGGCGGCGGACAGGAAGGAGCGGGCGTCGCCCACGCTTTCCATATAGATCAAGATCGCGTCGGTTTCCGGGTCGCGCCCGAAATGGCTGATCAAATCCCCCCATCCCACGTCCAGCATGGAACCGACGGAGGCGAAAGCGCTGAACCCCACGTTTTCTTTGATGCTCCAATCGAGCACGGCGGTGCCGAGGGCGCCGCTCTGGCTCAAGAAGGCGACGCGGCCCTTCAACGGCATGACGCCCGAAAAAGATCCGTTGAAGTGGGCCGGCGGACAAAGGACTCCGAGACAATTGGGACCGATGATTCGAACCTTGCCCTTCGCTTGGGCCATGACCTGGCGCTCCAGCTCCACGCCGGCGGGCCCGGTCTCTTTGAACCCGGCGGAAATGATGACCGCCGCTTTCACGCCCAGGTCCGCGGCTTCGCCGATGACGGCGGGCACGGCCGGGGCGGGAATGGCCACCACGATCAGCTCCGGAACATTCGGCAGATCCGAAAGCTTCGCGTACGCCTTGTGGCCCAGGACCGTGGGCCGCTTGGGGTTGATGGGATAAACGTCGCGGCCCTGGCCGCCGATTAAATTGACGAACACGTCATGGCCCACGGCGCCGATGGTCTCGGTGGCGCCCACCACGGCGACGGACTTGGGACGGAAGAAAAGATCAAGGGACGGACGGGTCGGCTGGAAAACGTCGTGGGAGCGGTCGGCGGCGGCGCTCGGGTTTTGGGTTTTCATGGCCGCACCCGCCCAATCAAAACCATCAACGAAGAATCAATAATGACACCTTTCATCGAAGTCTTCCTCCTTAGATAGGATGCTAGAAGCGATTTCAATAATCCCGCTCACCCTGAGCTTGTCGAAGGGTGAGTCTTCCCGTCGAAGACCGCTCATGCTTCGACAAGCTCAGCATGAGCGGTGGATAGGACGTTGGTTTTGAAAACATCAAAAATCGAACCGCATCGGGGTTAGGCTACTGCCCGCAGCACTTTTTGTATTTCTTCCCGCTGCCGCAGGGGCAAAGGTCGTTGCGCCCGATCTTCTTCAGCTCCGTCGGAACGACGGCCGAGGCCTTCGCGCCGCCGCCCGGCATGCGCGCCGTCGTAATGAGCGGCCTCGGCGCCGGCCTTGGAGCGGGGTGGGAAGAACCGCCGTCGGCCTCCGGTTTTTCCGCGGTCATTTCGCGGGGCTCGGCCTCTTCCACCCTCGGAACGGCTTTCAGGCGGAAGAGGAACTCCAAGGTCTCTTCCCGGATGCGCTCCATCATGGACTCGAAGAGGTTGAATCCCTCCCTCTGGAATTCAACCAGAGGGTCTTTCTGGCCGTAGGCCCGCAGGAAGATCCCTTTCCGGAGCTGCTCCAAATAGGTTAGGTGCTCCACCCACGCTGTGTCCATGACCTGCAGCAGAACCATCCGCGACATCTGGTTGAACATGTCGTCGCCCAGCTCTTTCCGGCGACGGTCGAAGGCTTCGTTCAAGGATTCCTTGAGGGCCTCCGCCAATTGGGTGGTGTGGTTGTAATCCGCCGGCTTGAACTCCTTGCGAACGTCGAAGCTCCGGGAAAGCCACGCGTGCAGGCTGGCCCACTCCCATTCTTCCGGAACTTTCTTGTCCGACGCCCACAACGCCACTTTATCGTCGACGGAATCCACCAGCATGCTCTGGAGGCGGTCCGTCAGGTCCTCGCCGCTCAGGATGGCGTTCCGCAGGGCGTAGACGGCCTCCCGCTGCTTGTTCATGACGTTGTCGAAATCCAGGAGCTGTTTCCGTATGTCGAAGTTCATGGCCTCGACTTTCTTCTGGGCGTTCTCGATGGCCTTGTTGACCCAGGGGTGCTGGATGTCCTCGCCCTCCTGCATCCCGAGCTTTCCCATGATCATGGAAATCCGCTCGGAACCGAAGAGCCTCATCAGTTCGTCTTCCAACGATAAATAAAACCGGCTGGACCCCGGGTCCCCCTGCCGTCCCGACCGCCCGCGGAGCTGGTTGTCGATGCGGCGGGACTCGTGGCGCTCGGTGCCGA
>PMLF01000092.1 GCA_003158755.1 Elusimicrobiota bacterium
GCAAACTGGAGTACAAAGGGCTGACGACGATTGTCCATATCGACCATCCCCACAATATCGCCCCCCAGGGGTGGTGGGGAGGTTCCACCCTGATGGACTACATAAACGCCAACGCCCGTGGTATCAAGGGTTTCGGGGATTGGACCACCGCCGAGCTGATCAGGAACGAATTCCGCCTCCCTTTCTTTGAAAAGCTGAGCCTTTACCACGAATATGCCAGGTCCTCGTGGGAATACGGCGATATTTTCATAGGGTCGAACCAGAGCAACAAAATCGGTTTCAAGTATTTGGATGTCGCGCTTCAGGACAGGCTCGATATCAACCTCGGCGGTGATTTTTGGTCGAAGGATTACGAGGGTCCGCAATACCAAACCGCCGTGAGCGAAACCTACGGCCTCGTCAATAACAGCGCGGCGAATGAACTGAGCTACGAAGACGTTCGCCTGTCGCGAAACATCTACGCCGAGTTCAAATACAAGATCACCGACCAATGGAAAGCTCTCGCCGGTTCGCGTTTGGAGCAATGGGAATACCGCGGGCAGACCCACAAATCGAGCCCGGCAGGCGAGTATTCGCGGACGTATTCCATTGGCCCGCGGGTGGCGATATTCTATGAGCCCACCCGGAGCCTGACCTTCAAATACAATTACAACGATTCCAGCCGTGCGCCGCGCGGCAATGAAGTTTATAATGCCCAACAACTCAAGATCGAGAAGAACCAGGCCCACGAATTGGCGGCCAGCCTAAACCTGCCTAAGGTCCAGGCGAACGTTAACGTTTTCGTCCAGAAAGTGACCGATGAAATCGAGCGGGACCCCACTGGGTTCAATAACTTCGCCAATGTGGGCAGAGAATCGTCCAACGGCGTTGAATACGACGCGAAATACCGGCCCGTTCACGCCCTGTTGTTGTATTTGAACGGCGCCTACACCAGGGCGACCGACCTGAACAAAAACGCCGTCAAGTTCCAGCCGGAGCTGGTGAACATGCTTGGGGTGGAATATACGACGCCGAGGATCGTCATCATCGCCGCGGACATGCGCGACAATGCCAGGATCCCGTATACGACGTTGTCAGGCGGGAACGAGCGCTACAGCGGAATTATATTTTACGACGCCACCGTTCGTTCGGAGAGGCTGATGAACAGGCTTGAGTTGTCTTTCAACGTGCTGAACCTCTTCAACGAAGCCAAAGGCGTGCCGGCCTTCGGCGAGCACGCCCAAAACGCCAACGGCCTGATGCCGCCGGAAGCCCGCAAATACTACGCGAAGGCGAGCTTGTACTTCTAACAAGGGAGCCAGGGGATGGATTCAACCAACACCCCTCTCTCTGGCCAATTGGGGTCAGTAATTTCGGGCTAAACGTCAGGAACTTCTTCACCCCGGCCCGGGGCGCCGCCGAAAGGCGGTTCCCCGGGCCGGACTTTTTGGCGGGGAGAGTGTTGATATTGTTCAATGATTCCCATGATTAGAGCCTTCCGCTTTCATAAGGGATTTCTCCGTTTCCCGGAATTTGAGAAGAAGACCGGGTTCCTGTGGGCCGTGACCGGACGATCCGCGGGGAACATGAAAGATCCGAAGCGATTCGCTCAAAGCTTGAATCGCTTGGGCCTGAAGCCAAACCTATGGGCGGGGGACAGCAAGTCCACGGCCGCCGTGTGCTTTGGACCCGCCGACCCTCCAAAAATCCGGAAGGAGCGCCGGGAACGGACGGCGCGGCGACCGACCGTAGGGGTCTGGCCTTGAGGGTATTCACCGCCGATTGCGCGCCCGTTCTTTTGGCGGACGGACGGAAGCGGGCGCTGGCCCTGGTCCATGCTGGATGGCGTGGGGCGGCGAACGGCATCCTGGGCCGGGCGGTGAAACTGTTGGAAAGAAAGGCCGGCGTCGGTCCCAAGGATTTGTGGATGGTCGTCGGACCTTGCATTCACCAATGCTGCTACGAAGTCGGCGGCGACGTCGCTCGCTGCTTCCCCCGCAACACGACCGGCGGTCCCGACAAATTCTTCCTCGATCTTCCCGGCGCCTTGGCCGAACAGGCGAAGGTCCTCGGCGTCTCCCCCCGAAAGATTTTCCTGGCTCCCCACTGCACCGTTTGCGACCGGCGATTTTTCTCCTTCCGGCGCGAAAAAACCGAAAGCCGCCAGGCCGCCGTCGCCGCTTTTCGACAACTTTAATGGGACTCAAACGTAATAGGGACAAGCATCAACCTGAGTTAAGGGGGAAATCATGGCGATCGCAACCAAAGAAATCGTAAAGACCTACACACCTCAGAACTTTGATCCGCTTCTCGGCACCGCTGGTTTCAGCGACAAGCTCCTCCAGAACCACTTCAAACTCTATCAGGGCTACGTCGCCAACACGAACAAGCTCGCGGATATCCTGGACCGCCTGCAAAAAGAGGCGAAGACCGACGTCCCCGAATACGCGGAGTTGAAGCGCCGGTTCGGCTGGGAGTACAACGGCATGCGACTCCACGAACTCTACTTCGGGAACATGACTAAGAACGGGGCGGCGTTGGACAGGAACTCCTCCCTCGCGAAAGACCTCGCGGAGCAGTTCGGTTCCGTCGAGAACTGGGAAAAAGACTTCCGCGCCACCGGCGCCATGCGGGGGATCGGCTGGGTCATCCTTTACCTCGATCGCGCGTCGGGCCGCCTCGTGAACGCTTGGATCAACGAGCACGACGGAGGCCATTTGGCGGGCGCGGAGCCCCTCCTCGTCATGGACGTCTTCGAACACGCGTTCATGCTGGACTACGGCCTCCTGCGGGCCGACTACATCAAGGCCTTCTTCCAAGCCATCGACTGGACGGTTGTTCAGAAAAGACTCGCCTGACCGAAAAGTTTCTCGGAATGGTATTATTATTCCCCTCGGGCGACGGCGAAGCCGCCGCCCGGAGGTGTTTTTTATGCCCAAAAATAATCCCCTGGACGGCCTCCGGTCCCGCATCGACCGGCTGGACGATGAAATCCTCAAACTCCTCAACGAGCGGGCCCGCGCGGCGCTGAAGATCGGCGCGGAAAAGGCCCGGCGCAAGGAGGAGGTCTACGCCTCCACGCGGGAGCAACAGATATTGGAGCGCATGGAAGCCGCCAACAAAGGGCCTCTGTCCCCCGAAGCGGTGGAAGAAGTTTTCCGCACGGTCATCAATAACTGCCGGCTCCTCCAAAAAAACCTGGTCATCGCCTACTTCGGTCCCGAAGCCACCTTCACCCACCAAGCGGCCATGAAGCATTTCGGCCGCGCGGCCGAGTACCGGCCTCTCCGCACCATTTCCGATGTCTTCGACGAAGTGGAGAAGGGCCGGGCGGACTACGGCCTCGTCCCCATCGAGAACTCCACCGAGGGCATGGTGAACCACACCCTCGATATGTTCATGGAATCCGATTTAGTGATCTGCGCCGAGCGCCAAGACCCGATCTCCCAGTGCCTCATGGCTTCCCAGCCGTCGTTGCCAAAAATTAAAACGGTGTTCTCCTATTCCAACGCCCTGGGCCAATGCCGACGGTGGCTGGAGAAAAACCTTCCCGGGGCCTCGCTCAAGGAGGCGGCTTCCACCGCGGATGCCGCCGCCCAAGCGGCCCTTCACATCGATGCCGCCGCCGTCGCCGGACCCTTGGCGGCCGAACTCTACCACCTAAAACTCCTCGCCATCGACATCCAGGACGCCAAGGACAACCGGACCCGGTTCCTCGTGATCGGGCGGAAAGCCTCCGCCTCCTCGGGCACGGGCCGCGACAAGACGTCCCTCCTCCTTTCGGTCAAGGACCGCGTCGGCGCCCTGCACCAGTTGCTGGGCGTCTTCAAAACCGAAGGCCTCAACCTGACCAAGATCGAGTCCCGGCCCACCAAGAAGAAAGCGTGGGAGTACGTCTTCTTCGTCGATTTGCAGGGGCACGCGTCCGATCCCGCCGTCCAGCGCGCCCTGAAAGGCATCGCCGAGCATTGCGTGTTCGTAAAAGTCCTCGGCAGTTATCCTCGCGGCGATTGAAGGCTTCCCTTCTCATGACGGATTACAAACTCCCCAAACCCCGCCCCGTGGTGGACAAATTTGAACCCTACCTGCCGGGCCGCTCCCTTGACCAGGTGAAGAAAGAGCACGGGTTGAAACACGCGGTCAAGTTGGCCTCCAACGAAAATCCTTTGGGCCCGTCGCCCCGAGTGGTCGCCGTATTGCGGAAATCGGCGGAGTGCGCCCACCTCTACCCGGACGGTTTCAGCACGGACCTCCGAACGGCGGTGGCCGGGCGGGCGGGACTCCCTTTGACCCGAGTGACCCTGGGGGCCGGATCCGACGAACTGATCGAACTGTTGGGCCGCGCCTACCTCACGGCGAAGGACCGCATCGTCGTCAGCCGCCACGCCTTCATTCGGTACCGCATGGCCGCGGAGATCATGGACGCGGGGGTCATCGAAGTCCCCATGGGTCCGGATTTGAAACACGACCTGGCCGCCATGGCCCGCGCCGTCACGCCCGAGACGAAACTATTGTTCGTGGCCAACCCGAACAATCCGACCGGCACCTACAACACCACGAACGAGGTTCGCGCCTTGCTGGACGCCCTGCCCGGCCATGTCCTTCCCGTTCTGGACGAAGCCTATTACGAATATGCCCGGACGAAACGAGATTACGCCGACGGATTGGCCTTGCTGAAAGAAGGACGGCGGCTCGTGGTGCTTCGAACTTTTTCAAAAGCCTATGGCATGGCGGGGCTCCGGCTCGGCTGGGGTGCGGGGCCCGAGGACGTGGTGGACGCTTTGGAGCGGGTCCGCCCGCCCTTCAACATCAACGCCGCCGCCCAAGCCGCGGGCGTCGCCGCCCTGGCGGATCGGGGCCACGTGAACCGCTCCGTTCGCGGAATGACGTCCGAAATGCGGAAACTGGAAAAGGCGCTGAACGCCCGGGACGTGGAATGGACGCCGTCGGCCGGAAACTTCCTCATGATTAAGACCTCGCCCCGTCCCGGCAAGGAAGTGTTCGAAGCGTTGATCCGCAAGGGGGTCATCGTGCGGTCCTTGGACGAATACGGTCTGCCCGGCCACATCCGGGTCACCGTCGGTCTTCCGTCGGAAAACCGCCTGTTCTTGAAAGCCTTTGATGAAACGAGGGGGACCTGAAGCCATGATCGTAACGCTCAAAAGCGGCGCCAAGAAGAAGGAAATCGACCAGGTCATCGCGAAGATCAAGGAGTTGGGGTTTCGTCCCCAGATTTCTCAGGGCGCCGAGCGGGTCGTCGTCGGCGTCATCGGCGAAGGGAATAAAGCGGTCACCTACAAAGACACCTTCGAGTCGATGCCCCAAGTGGAGATGGTGACGCCCATTTCCAAGCCGTACAAGCTCGTCAGCCGGGTGTTCAAAAAAGAGGACACCGTCATCGACGTGCGGGGCGTTAAGATCGGGGGGAAGAACGTCGTCGTTATGGCGGGGCCCTGCTCCGTCGATACCAGGGAATTGGTCCTGGCCAACGCCCGGGAGATAAAAAAGGCCGGCGTCCGGATGCTGCGCGGCGGCGCCTTCAAGCCGCGGACTTCCCCGTACAGTTTTCAGGGCCACGGCGAACCCGCGCTCCAGATCCTGGCGGACGCGCGCAAAATCACGGGGCTTCCGATCATCAGCGAAGTCATGGACACGCGGCAAGTGGAGCTCGTGGACCGGTACGCCGATGTCCTGCAGATCGGCGCGCGCAACGCCCAGAACTTCGATTTGTTGAGGGAAGTGGGCCGCTCGAAGAAGGCCGTCCTGCTCAAGCGCGGCGTCGCCGGCACCATCGAGGAATGGCTCATGGCGGCCGAGTACATCGTCGCCCACGGGAACCCCAACGTCATGCTCTGCGAACGTGGCATCCGGACCTTCGAGACGGCGACCCGGAACACGCTGGACCTCTCCGCGGTTCCGGTGGCCAAGTACCTTTCCCATTTACCCGTCATCGTGGACCCTTCCCACGGCGTGGGCGTGAGGGAGTTCATCGTCCCCATGGCCAAGGCGGCCGTGGCGGCCGGGGCCGACGGAGTCATCATCGAGACCCACCCCAACCCGGCGGTGGCGCTCTCCGACGCGCATCAAGCGCTCCTGCCCAGCCAGATGGCGTCCATCGTCAAGCAGCTCCGCGCCGTCGCCGAGGCCGTGGGAAGAACGCTGGAATAAGGCAAAAGTAAAAAGGTAAAAGGAAAAAGTGAAAGAATATTAAAATGACCCTCCATATTTTCCCCTTTTCCCTTTTGTCTTTTGCCTTATGAAAAAACGAATCTCCATCATCGGTGTCGGCCTTATGGGAGGGTCCCTCGGCATGGCCCTGCGCCGACGGGGGTGGCGCGTGACGGGAATCGGGCGGAACGCCGCGCGGCTTCGAACGGCGAAAACTTTAGGCGCCATCGACGAAGCGACGACGGATTTGGCCGAAGGCGTCCGCGACGCCGACGCGGTGGTCCTGGCGGTCCCCGTCGAGGAAGTGATCCCTTTGGGAAAAAAGATCCGTCCTCGCGTCAAACCCGGCGCGTTCGTCATCGACGTCGGCAGCGTCAAAGGGGCCGTCGTCCGGGCGTTCTCCGGCTGGCCGGACTTCGTGGGATCGCACCCGATGTGCGGCTCGGAGAAGACCGGCGTCCGCAACGCCCGTCCGGACCTCTACCGAGGCGCGGCCTGTCTTTTAACTCCGACGGGGAAGACGTCGAAAAGCGCCTTGGCGAAGGCCGAAAGCCTTTGGAAGAGCGTCGGGGCTAAACCTCTGCGCCTCTCGCCGGAAGAACATGACCGGCGGGTGGCCCTGGTGAGCCATCTCCCCCACCTTTTGGCCGAGGCGCTGGTTCGGACGGCCACCGAGGGCGATGGCAAGAATTGGGCGCCCCGGACCGCGGCCGGAAGCTTCCTGGACGCCACCCGGGTGGCCTCGGCGGACCCGGCGTTATGGGCCCAGATCTTCGCCATGAACCGCGCGTCCGTTCGGCGGGCGGCGGCGGCGTTTCGGCGCGCCTTGGCGGCTCTTTTGAGCCGGGGCCCCGGCGAGCGGGAGCTTCGCGAGGTCGTTCGCCGTCGAAATTTGTTCGGAGGTCTTTCGTAATGACCGTTTCCACCACCAGCCGCGTCGTCATCCCCGGAGGAGCCCTGCGCGGAGAACTTCGTCCTCCGCCGGACAAATCCATCACCCACCGGGCGGTGATCCTCGCCGCCTTGTCGACGGGGACTTCCCGCATCGTTCATCCCCTGGAGGCCGACGATTGCCACCGCACGATGGAGGCGTTCCGCCGCATGGGCGTCCTCGTCGAGAAAGACGGGAGGAACGACTGGGTTGTCGTCGGGCACGGACTCTACGGACTCCAGCCGCCGACCGAAGGGATGATCTACTGCGGCAACTCCGGGACGACCATGCGCCTGGTCTCGGGGGTCCTGGCCGGACAGCCCTTCGAGGCGAAGCTCATGGGCGACCACAGCCTTTCCCAGCGGCCCATGGCCCGGGTGGTGGAACCGTTGACGAAGATGGGCGCCCAAATCGCCGCCCGCGACGGCAAGTTCGCGCCCCTCCATTTGCACGGCCGCCGGCCGCTCCAAGCGATCGAATGGGATTCCCCGGTGGCCAGCGCCCAAGTCAAGTCGTGCGTGCTGCTGGCCGGCCTCTACGCCGACGGCGTCACCACCGTGCGGGAACCGTCCCGGTCCCGGGACCACACGGAGCGCATGCTCGCCGCCGCGGGAGTGAAGTTGGACGTGGGCGATTCCTTCGTCTCCATCCGAGGAGGACAAAGCTTTCAGGCGCAAGACTGGGTCGTCCCGTCCGACATCTCCAGCGCCGCGTTTTTCATCGTCGCCGCCCTCCTGGCGCCGGGGTCGGAGCTCATGCTCCGGAACGTTAACGTCAACCCCACTCGGGACGGCGTCCTCGAAGTCCTCCGGAACATGGGAGCCAACATCAAGCTGGAGGACATGCGTTCCGTGGGCGGGGAACCCATCGCCGACCTCCTGGTCAAAACCACTTTTCTGAAAGCCGCGTCCTTCGGCGCCGACGTCATGCCCCGCCTCTTGGACGAGGTGCCGGTCCTCGCCGTCGCCGCCACCCAAGCCCAGGGCGTGACGGAGATCACGGGCGCCCAAGAACTCCGCGTCAAAGAATCCGACCGGCTGACGTTGATCGCCAACCAATTGAACAAGATGGGCGCCAAGGTGGAGGAACTTCCCGACGGACTACGGATCGAAGGTCCCACGCCGTTGAAAGGAACGACGGTGGACTCTCATACCGACCACCGCCTGGCGATGAGCTTCGCCGTGGCCGGCCTCACGGCCTCCGGCNNTCATCGCCATCGACGGACCCGCGGGGGCCGGGAAGTCCACCCTAGCGCGGGGTCTGGCCGGGAGGTTGGGACTCACGTACGTGGACACGGGAGCGATGTATCGGGCCGTGGCGTGGAAAGCCCTCCATTTGGGCGCGGATTTGGACGATCCCCGCGCCTTGGGCCGGCTCGCTTCCCGTTTGAAGATTTCTTTCAAGAAGGTCCCGAAGGGGGCCCAAAAAGTCTACGCCGACGGACGGGACGTGACGGAGGCCATCCGCACTCCGGAAGCCACCCAGGCCGCCAGCGTCGTCGCCGCGGTTCCGAGCGTCCGCCAAGCCCTGGTGCGACGCCAGCGCGAGCTGGGCAAGGGCGGCGGCGTGGTGATGGAAGGGCGCGACATCGGCACCGTCGTGTTCCCGAAGGCCGATTTCAAGGTATTCATCGACGCCTCCGTCAAGGAACGGGCCCGCCGGCGGTTCGAAGAAATGAAGGCCAAGGGATCGGGCGTAAGCCTGTCCGCCATCGAGGCCGCCATCCGACGGCGGGACCGGCGGGACCGGAACCGCGAAGATTCCCCTTTACGTCCCGCTCCGGACGCCCGGATCGTGGACACGACGACGTTCACCCCGGAAAAAACCCTCGAGACGTTATCGGGCCTGATTCAAAAATCTCTTTCCCCAAGACGGAAGGGGACCTCTTCATGACCGATCCCACCGATTCCTCTCACCACCATCGAATCGGCCTTGCGGGCCCCCTCGGGCCGTTCCTCTACGCGTTGGGCTGGTCCCTATCCGCCGTGGTTTTCCGCCTGATCTGGCGCCTGCGGGTGATCGGCGCGAAGAACGTGCCGAGGGAGGGAGGACTGATCCTCGCTTCCAACCACGCTTCCAACGGAGATCCGCTCCTGGTGGGCTCCTCGGTCCGTCGGATGATCTACTTCATGGCGAAACAGGAACTTTTCGACGTGCCGATCCTGGGTCCGCTCATCAAGCAGGTGAACGCCTTCCCGATCCGGCGGATGGAGCGGGACATGGGGGCGTTCCGGATGGCCCAGCGCATCTTGACCTCCGGCCGGTGCCTCATCCTTTTCCCGGAGGGAACCCGGCAAAAGGAAGGAAAATTGGGCCGGGCGAGGCCCGGGGTGGGAATGATGGCGATCCGGACGGGCTGCCGGGTGGTGCCGGTCTACGTCCATAATTCCCATCGATTGACCGGTTTGGCGAAACTCGCCGTGGTCTTCGGCCAACCGATATCTCCGGAAGGCGAAACGGATTACCAGGTATTTTCCGATAAAGTCATGGCCGCCGTCGGACGGCTCAAGGAGGAACACTTTGGAGCCTCGTGACGACGTGAAAGAAGTCCTGCATTCGCTGATCTTCGCCGTGATGTTCGGGCTGCTTTTCCTGATCTTGCTTCCGTTGGTCGTGAAGCTCATAGACGAGCGGACGGGAAAAATCCTTTACGGAGCTCTCGCGGCGGGCGCCGTCGGCGTCGCGATCCGCCTCAGGTTCGTCGCTCGGAAGATTTGATATACTTTTGGCAAGGGCGCTCCGTCGGAGCGCCTATTTTTTAGGTTCGGCCGCCGTCGGCGGCCGCAAGGGAGAAGCGTCGTGAAAAAGTTCAAAGTGGCGGTGGTGGGCGCCGGCGCGGTCGGCGTCCAAATGGTTCGGATCCTGAAACAACGGAATTTCCCCATGGAGGAACTGAGGATCCTCGCCCGCAGTTCCCGGACGATGGAGATCGATGGGACGAAATACCAGGTCCGCGAAACCACCCCCGACGCGTTCGACGGCGTCGAGATCGCTTTGTTCGCCGGCACCGAAGGCGAGAAAGGCGCCGCCGCCCAGTTCGCCGCCGAAGCCGTCAAGCGCGGAGCCGTCGTCATCGACAACGGCTCCGAGTTCCGCATGGACCCGGCCGTGCCCCTCGTCATCCCCGAGATCAACGGCGACGCGTTGAAAAACCACAAGGGCATCATCGCCAACCCAAACTGCACCGCCGCCGTCATGCTGATGGGCCTGGCGCCCCTCCACAAGGCGTTTCGCGTGAAGCGGGCCGTCATCTCGTCCTATCAGGCCGTTTCCGGCGCGGGAGCCAAAGGCATCGACGGACTCCGCAAACAAACGGAGGCGGCGTTGAAGGGGGAAAAGATCACCGACTTGAGCGGTTTCCCCAACCCCATCGCCTTCAATATCCTCGCCAACAACTGGGCCATCGAGGAACAGGGATATTCCAACGAGGAATGGAAGATGATGAAAGAGACCCACAAGATCCTCGGCGACGATTCCATCGAGCTGGCCGTCACCACCGTGCGCGTGCCCACCTTCGTCGGACACGGCGAGTCCGTATGGATCGAGACGGAAAAACCCGTCACGCCCGAAGCCGCCCGCGAGATCTTCGTAAAATCCCCCGGCGTCCTCGTGGTCGACGAAAAGACCCCGCTGAACGGCGTCACCTGCCCCATGCCGACTCTGGCGGAGGGGCGGGACGAATCTCTCGTGGGACGCATCCGGCCGGACCTCTACAAGAAAAACGCCCTGCTCTTCTGGGTGGTCGGCGACAACCTGCGAAAAGGCGCGGCGTTGAACGCCGTCCAGATCGCCGAGCACCTGATCCTGAAGGGATGGGTCAAGCCCTCGGCGTGAAGATCAGCGAGCTCCTCAAGACCGGAAAAAAGTCCTTCTCCTTCGAGTTCTTTCCCCCCAAGACCGACGAGGATTCGGCCCAGCTCCTGAAAACGGCCGAAACCTTGAGGGCCCTGGACCCGAGCTACATTTCCGTGACGTGGGGCGCGGGGGGGAGCACCGGACGGAAAACCTTGGACCTCGTGACCGGCATCAAATCGAAGCTGGGCGTGGAAACCATGGCCCATCTCACCTGCGTGGGCGCCTCACGTTCCGAGATCGACGCCGTCCTGGCGGAAATCCATTCCAAGAACATTGAAAACATCCTGGCTCTCCGGGGAGACCCGCCCAAAGGCCAGGCGGACTTCGTCCCCCATCCGGACGGTTTCCGGTACGCCGATGAGCTCGTCGCTCACATCCGAAAGCGCTGGAATTTTTGCGTGGCCGCGGCGGGATATCCGGAAGGACATCCCCAGACGCCGGACAAGAAGAAGGATTTGGAAAACCTGAAACGGAAGGTGGACGCCGGAGCGGACTTCGTCGTCACGCAGCTGTTTTTTGATAATGGGGATTACTTCGATTTCGTCGACCGGGCGCGAAAGATCGGCATTTCCGTCCCGATCGTGCCGGGCCTGATGCCCGTGACCAACGTGGCCCAGCTCAAACGGTTCACGGCCATGTGCGGCGCCCGCATTCCGGACGTCTTATCCCGGGCCATTGAGCCCGTCCAAGACGACCCGGAAGCGGTGGTCCGGATCGGAATCGAGCACGGTCTAAAGCAGGCGGAAAACCTCGTGGCCGGGGGAGCACCCGGAATCCATTTCTACACGCTGAACCGTTCCCTTTCCACGTCGGAAATTTTGAAACGTCTTTCCCACCGCTGAAATCCCAAGTTATTGAGAACTAAGTCCTAAAGCCCGCTCACCCTGAGCTTGTCGAAGGGTGAGCCCGGATCATCGGTATTTTGTCGTGCTTCGACAAACCCGCTCATCCTGAGCCTGTCGAAGGAAGCACGAGCGGTGTGAGGGTATTGTTTATTTGGTAAATCGTCCGGGAGAAAAGCGATCGAACCCGGACGGAGGAGCGCCGTTCATGGCCTCGGAAATCCAGAGGCCCGTGGCCGGCGTCAGAAGAACTCCCCGGCGGAAATGGCCGGCGGCGATCCACAGTCCCTCGACGCCGGGGACGGGGCCCAGGAGCGGCCAGCCGTCGGGCGTCCCGGGACGAAGACCGGCCCAGCCGCCCATATACGGAGCGTCCGCGAGGGCCGGGAGCGCCGCCAAAGCGGCGCGGGAGATGGCGTCCTTGCCCCGATTCGTCAAGACGGCGCGATTCGTGCGTCGGACGGTGGTTCCCGCCAAGAAAGTCCCGTCGGGTTTCGGGACGAGGTAGAAACCGGAATCGCCGAGGAAAACGGGGAAAGGCAGGAGCCGCCGCGACGGACGGAAGATCAGGATTTCGCCCCGGACGGGAAAGATCGGCGGGCGCCAGCCGGTGGCGGAGGCGAGAGACCATCCCTTCGGACCCAGGGCCAAAAGAGTCGTTCCCCCGAAAACGGATTTCCGTCCCACCCGCACGCCCGTCACCCGATTCCCTTGGCGGATCAGCCCGGTCGCCTTCGTGTTTTCGCGGACCACCGCCCCCAAGGACTCCGCCGCCCGTCGGAAACCCTCGGCGACCCGCGAGGCCGTCACCTGTCCGTCCAAGGAATGGAATAGTCCTCCGCGAAAGGGTTCCGCCAGGTCGGGGCATTGGGCTCGGACCTCGTCCGGGGACCAAAACGACCCGTGGCCTCCGGCTTCC
The DNA here is from genome assembly GCA_003158755.1 of Elusimicrobiota bacterium. Classification (GTDB taxonomy): domain Bacteria; phylum Elusimicrobiota; class Elusimicrobia; order FEN-1173; family FEN-1173; genus FEN-1173. The sequence continues at coordinate 12,695 of PMLF01000092.1, forward strand.
CTCTGACGAAATTCAGACTCTTCTTTTTCATCCCGGGCGAGAGACAAAAGCCCTTTCCCTTCGAATTGAATGTCGACGCCGACTTCCCGTCGGAAAACTTCCGCCAGGGATTCGTAGAGGCTCCGGCTTTGCCGGGCGAACGCCCGGCAAACGGGATCCTCCTCCGGCTCCGAGTCCACCCCCAGCATTCCGGCCGCGCCGGAGGACGTCTCGCCGCCCACGCCGCCCTTTTCCAAGAGGAGCACGCGGGCGCCGCGACGGGACAGAAAATAGGCGGCCGAGCAGCCGATCAGGCCCCCGCCGACGATCACCACGTCCGGAGACGGTTCTTTCATAGCCATTTAATATAATTCCTCCATGCCCGCCTGGAACCCTGAGAAGTTCTTTCGAGGCCTTCCGATGTTCGCCGGCGTTCCGGCGGAGCCGTTACGCTCCTTCGCCTGGAAAACGCGGCTCCTGACCTACAAAAAGAAGGGGATCGTGTTCAACGAGGGGGATCCGGCCGACGGCGGATGGTGGATGGTCGACGGATGCGTCAAGATCGCCAAGACGGCTCCCACGGGACGATCCGTCACCCTGGAGCTGTTGACCAAAGGCGAGGGGTTCGGTCCGGCCGTGGTCTTCGATTCCTCGAAACTCCACCTCGTCAGCGCCCTCGCCGTCACCAAGGCGTCGGCGGTCAAAGCGGCCGCCTCCGACGTGACGGCACTGATGAAAGCGTGGCCCCCGTTCGCCCAAGCCGTCCTGGTCCAAGTCGGACGGCGCCTGAACCACGCTTACCGGCTGCGGGCGCTGAACGCGGAATCGGCCGGAAAAAAAGTGGCCGCGACGCTCCTCTGGCTTCGGGAGGAGATCGGTTCTCCTTTCGCGATCTCCCGGAGGGAAATCGCCGACATCGCGGGTGTGGCCCCCGAGACGGCGATCCGGGTGGTGCTGGCCTTCAAGCGTCGCCGCTGGATAACCGTCGACGCCGGACGGATCTCCCTAAGAAAACCGGACCGCCTGCAAAACTACATCGAGCAAAGTTAGCCGCATTTCGAGTAACCGCACGACCGGCAGGTGGCGCAGCCGTTCTCCCGCGTCAGGCTGCTGCCGCAGTCCGGACAGACCCCCACGAACTCTTTCCAAAGAATGGCCGATCCCGCCGCCGGAACTTTCAGCTCGGCGGTCGGCGCCGCCGCGACGAACTTAAGAAGTTTTTGCCGCGGCCCCTTCATCGGGACCGGCAGCGTGGACGCTCGGGGGAACTCTTTATCGGGGTTGAAGGATTCGCCGTAGAGGTGCCGGCCCAAAACCAACCCCACCGATTGGGACACCGTCGTGACCCGAACGGTCGTACCGTCGGTGGACCGGTCGAAGGCCACCTCGCGGCTCCTCACCCGCCAAAGCTGCTCGATCACTTCCCGTGGGTCCACCAGCGCCCGCAACAGCAGGGACACGAGCCTTCCCGTGGACTCCGCTTCCGCGTCCAAGGATTTCACGAACACCTCGCAGAGGCCCATCTCGTCCTCGTTCACCGTGACATAGACGGGACCCCGGGGGGTCTCGATGCGCTCGGTGCGTCCTTCCGTCACTTTGGGCCGGGATCGGGGCGCGGGGGGAGCGGACAGGGCCGCGGCCGCGGCGCGCTTCGACTCCTCCGCGCTGATCAAGACGCCTTCCCGGCTGCCCTCTCTATAAACCGTCACGCCTTTGCAGCCCGAGCGCCAGGCGGAGAGGAATATCCGTTTCACGTCCTCGTCGGTGGCTTCCCGCGACAGGTTGATGGTGGACGAAATGGCGTGGTCGATGTGCTTCTGGATGGCGGCCTGCATCTGCACCCGTTTCTCGGCGCTGATGTGGTGGGCCGTCACGAAATACTCGGGCAGTTGGGAATCGTCGGTCAGCCCTTTCTGTTGAAGGTAAGCCTTGACCAAGGGATGGAATACTTTGAACTCGCTCTGGGCCAACGATTCGCTGCGGCGGACGTAGGATAGGTCGAAGATGGGCTCGATGCCGGAAGTCACTCCCGCCAGCGCCGCCCCGGACCCCACCGGAGGGACCGTCAAACAGGCGACGTTCCTTAGGCCGTGTTTCCGGATCCGCTCCTTCAGCGCCGCCGGAAGCCTTTGAATGAAGGGAGAGGCCAGATGCTTCTCCGCGTCGAAGAGGGGGAAAGGACCTTTCTCGACGGCTCGGTTGACGCTTTCATCGTACACGGCGACTTTGATCCGCTCGAAAAGTTTGTCGGTGAATTCCACAGCCTCGTCGGTGTCGTACTTGAGGCGCAGGAGGCAGAGCATGTCCGCCAGGCCCGTGAAGCCCACTCCGATCCGCCGGGACTTCCGGCTGGCCTCGGCCTGCTGAGGTAGGGGGTGGCGCGCCATGCTGTAATCCAGCACGTCGTCCAGAAAATTGACCATGACGCGTAGGGCCTTTTCCAGGTTCTCCCAATCCACCGTCGCGACGGGGGTGAACCCGGCCGATACGAAACGGGCCAGGTTGATGTTGCCCAGGCAGCAGTCCCCGTAGCCTTCGAGGGGGATTTCGCTGCAGGGGTTGGTGGACACCACGTTCATGCCCGCGTATTCCGAGGTGGATTCCTTCCGGATGGTGTCCCAGAAGAGCACTCCCGGTTCGCCCCAGTCGTGGGCGCCCTTGATCAGTTCTTCCCACAGTTCGCGCGCGGGAATCGTTCGGCGGACCGCGTGTTTTCCGTCGTTGAACGACAGCTCGAATTCGCCGTCGGCTTCGACGGCGCGCAGGAAGGCGTCGGAAACTTTCACGGAAAGGTTCGCGTAGCGGACGCTCTTCAAGTCCCGCTTGGCGCGGCAGAAATCGAAGATGTCGGGGTGGGAGTCCCGCAAGGTCAGCATGAGGGCGCCCCGCCGTCCGGCCTGTCCGATGGTGCCGGTGGTGGTGGAAAGGAGCTCCATGAAGGACGCCGCGCCCGAGGAATGGACGGCCGAATTGTTGACCGCGGCTCCGCGCGGCCGCAACACGCTCAAGTCGGTGCCCACGCCGCCGCCCAAAGAATAGGTGCGCGCCGCCTCCTTACACCAGTCGAAGATCCCTTCCAAGGAATCCTCGCCGATCGGCACCACGTAACAGTTGAGCAGCGTGGCTCGGCGGGAGTTGCCCGCGCCGAACAAAATGCGGCCGCCCGGGATCGCGCGGAAGTCTTCCAGCAGCCAATAAAATTCGGATTCGCGGCGCCGGCGGACGTCCGGATCGGCCTCCACGGAGGCGATTTCCCGCGCCACGCGGCGCCACATTTCGGCGGGGACCTTTTCAACGGGTTTCCCGTCAACCCCGCGGAGGGCGTATTTGTCCAGGAACACGCGGCAACGCAAAACGTCGTCGTCGAAACAGCGTTTGGTTTCGGAGTCTATCGTCGGAGAATTAGGTGTCGCAAGGGTCTCGGCCATGGAACCTCCTCAAACGTCGGAAACTTTCCCCACGTTACTCCGAACCCCTTTCCGAAACCATGACGGCCGTCATGATCGCGGCCGGGTTTTTCAGCGCGCCTCCGCAAACGGGACGGCCCTTCGTCAAGTCTCCGTCCAAGGGCATATATTTCGATTGACGCGGAGCGGGGACGGATATAAATTGACGGGCATGACCCCTCCCGTCACCAGCGATTTCCTCATCCTCGGCTCCGGCATCGCGGGGCTTTCCCTCGCCTTGAAAGCCGCCGAATTGGGGGAAGTGACCCTCCTCACCAAGCGCGCCGTCTTCGATTCCGCCACGGACAACGCCCAGGGGGGACTGGCCATCGTCATCTCCGACGAGGATTCTTTCGAGGACCACATTCGGGACACGTTGGCCGCCGGCGCCGGCATTTGCGACGAGCAGGCGGTCCGGCAGGTGGTCACGGAAGCCCCCGGGCGCCTGGAAGATTTGATCAAGTGGGGAGTCCGATTCTCCGGCAGCGAACCTTTGGCCGGCGGCGAAAACCGCTTCGAACTGGGGCTGGAGGGCGGCCATTCGCGGCGCCGGATCCTCCACGTGGGCGATTACACCGGGCACGCCATCGAGAGCACCCTCGTCGACCGCGTCCGGGAGAACCCCCGCATCCACCTTTTCGAACACCATTTCGCCGTGGACCTGATCACCCGGCGGAGGCTCCACAAAACCGGGGAGGAGGACGCCTGCGGCGGCGCCTACGCCCTGGACGTCGAAACCGGCGAGGTGAAAACGTTCCTGGCCCGGGCCACCGCGCTATGCACGGGCGGAGCCGGAAAGGTCTATCTCTATACCTCCAACCCGGACGTCGCCACCGGCGACGGCATGGCCTTGGGATGGCGCGCCGGGGCGACCTTGGCCGATATGGAGTTCGTCCAGTTCCATCCCACCTGCCTGTTCCAACCGAAAGCCAAGAATTTCCTGATCTCGGAAGCGCTGCGGGGGGAAGGGGCTCATTTGAAGAACCGCGCCGGGGAACGTTTCGTCCTTGCCCAAGACCCGCGGGGAGAGCTGGCCCCCCGGGACGTGGTCGCCCGGGCCATCGACGCGGAGCTCAAGCGCACGGGAGACGAGTGCGTTTTCCTGGACATCACCCACCGGGGAGCGGATTACATCCGCCGCCGTTTCCCCCGCATCCACGAGCGCTGCGCCGCTTTTGGCATCGACATCACGATCCAGCCCATCCCGGTGGTGCCGGCCG
>PMLF01000098.1 GCA_003158755.1 Elusimicrobiota bacterium
CGTCGACTTGCCCGAACCCGTGGTTCCCGCCAGAAGGATCAATCCTCGGCGTTCTCCGGCAAGCATTTTCAAAGCGGCGGGAAGCCCCAAACCGTCGATGGTGGGAACTTCCAGCGGGATGACGCGCAGGGCGATGTTCACCATTCCCCGCTGGGTGTAGACGTTTACCCGATATCGTCCGCCGCCTTGGACAGCGAAGGAGAAATCCACTTCCATTTTTTCTTCAAACCGCTGTCGCACCTGGTCCCGCATCAACATATAGGCTATCTCGCGGGTCTGTTCGGAGGAGAGAGGTTCGGCCATGCGGCTGGGCTCCAAGTCTCCGAGGATCCTCAGCATGGGCGGAGAGCCGGCCGCCACGTGCAGATCGGAGGCTTTGCGTTCATGGACTTCGCGGATGACGTCGGTCAATAGTTGGCGGGATTCCATGGTGTCCTCACCGCACAAAGTTAACCCCGGAACGGAGATGTTTCAAGTCAAAAAGGGTGTAACTAATCAGACCCTGCNNTTCGCCCTCTCCCCAACCCTCCCCCGTAAACGGGGGAGGGGGACCTGCGCAGTCACAAAAGGACGGACTATTGAAGTTTGCGGATCTTCCAGCGGAGGTAGGCGGGACGGCGGAGATCGTCGGAGACGGTCACCTCTCCGCCGGGAGAAACCCGGACGACCGGGGCCGGCCGCGAGGAACTCCCTCGGCGGGCGTTGGTCGCGGCGTCGGGCTCCCGGCGGCGGGACTTGGCCGGCGGCGGGAACCCTGTCGCGATGACGGTGACGTGGAACCGGTCTTCCAAGGACTCGTCGAAGACGTGGCCGTAGAACACGTGGGCGTCGGGGCTGGCGGCGTTGCGGATGAAGTCCATGGCGTTCTTGACTTCGTGGAGCGTGATGGTCTTGGCGCCGGAGATGTTGACCAAAAGGCCTTTGGCGCCTTCGATGTCCACGTTTTCGAGCATGGGCGAGTGCATGGCTTCCTTGGCGGCCTCGACGGCTCGGTCCTTGCCGTGGCCGACGCCGATACCCATCAAGGCTTCCCCCGCGCCCGCCATGATGGTGCGGACGTCGGCGAAGTCGACGTTCACGACGCCGTGCCGCGTGATGACGTCGGTGATAGCCTGGACCGCCTGGCGGAGCACGTTGTCCGCCATCTTGAAAGCGTCCTGAGTGGGGGTCGATTCGTCGATGATGTCGAAAAGCCGGTCGTTGGGGATGGTGAGGAGAGTGTCCACGTAGGGGCGGAGTTCCGCGATGCCCGCCTCGGCCTGGGACTGGCGGACCAGCCCCTCGAACTCAAAAGGTTTGGTAACGACGGCAACGACGAGAGGCGCCGGATCCAGCGTCTTGGCGAGTTGCGCCACCAGGGGCGCCGAGCCCGTCCCCGTCCCGCCGCCCATGCCCGCCGTGATGAAAATCATGTCGGAACCCGACAGAACTTCCTTCAGCCGGTCCCGGCTTTCCTCGGCGGCCTGACGCCCCAGCACGGGGTTTCCGCCGACGCCGAGCCCTTTGGAAATATTCTCTCCCATTTGCAGCCGCGTCGCCGATAGGTTCCGGCGCAAGGCCTGGGAGTCCGTGTTGGCGGCGATGAACTCCACGTGGGAGAGTCCCGATTCCACCATGCGGTTGACGGCGTTTCCCCCCGCCCCGCCCAAACCGACCACTTTTATAACGGCGGGCTGTTCTTTAAAGTCGTCGGAGAATTTGATTTGAACCATGATGGGTGAATTCTACCAGATCAAGCCAACGGGTGGCGCCATCGGAGGCCCGGAAACCGCGCGAAGTCCCGGTTCGCGGTGATGAGTTCGGCCCCGCTTTCAATGGCCAGCGCGGCCAAGTAAGCATCCGGCACAAGGTTGCCGCGCGCATTGGTTGTCCGGCACAAGCGGGAAAAAATGTCCCAATGACGGGGACCGGGAGACAAGAAGACGGCGTTGGGGAGCAATCGAAAAGCATCCGCGAACGGCAACGCTTCCTCCGGGGCGGATGGCGGTTTGAAAATCCCGGCGTGGGTGGCGATCCGTAGGAATCCGCTCAGAACGAAATCGGACACCCCCAAGGCTTCGTCGGATTTTACAACGTCATCCAGCCACGTTTTGAATTCCTTATGCCGGGGAGCGTCGTCCCGGAAAGCATGGACCAGGACATTGACGTCGGGCAGGATCACAGCCCTTCCATCAAATCGAGGAGCTCGGCGTTCGAATCCAGATTCACCCCGGGTCGCAGGCCTTTCCCTCCATGAAAAACAGGAAGAATTACGGGAGGATGTTTGGCCGCGCGATGTCTTTGGCTCAGTGATTTTCGAAGGGCGTCTTCAAAAACGGACGTCAGCGTGCGATGGGATTCCGCCGCCGCTTTTTTTGCCTCGCGAAGAAGGTCGTCATTCAAGCGCAACGTCGTTCTCATATGCTTTAACATATACCTAAAGCGTCAATATGTCAACTAGAAAAAATCCTCGATCAGGTTTTTCAGCCTGGACCCGAGGCCGTTCCCTTGGGGGCGGGCGCGGCGGCTGCGGGCCCATTCGCCGAGGTGGCGATAGTGGAGGAGGCCGAGGGCGGTGGCGTAGCTGGGGTGGCCTAAGATATCGGCCGGTCCCGTCAGGCCCTGGGGTAGGCCGGGGCGGACGGGCATTTCCAAAATTTGCTCGGCGGCGCCGGTCATGCCTTGGAGGAGGGAGCCGCCCCCGGTCAGGATCACGCCTCCGCCGGAGACGCGGTCACCGTAGCCGGAGTTCTCCAGTTCCTCTTGGACGACGGTGAAGAGCTCCTCCACCCGGGGAGAAATATAGTCGATGAGGGCTTGGCGCTTGACGCGGCGGAGCGTGCGGCCGTCGACGGACAAATATTCCAGGGACTCTTCCATGTTTCCCGTGCTCAAGGATCGGCTGGCGGCGCCGTGGGCCTCCTTGATCTTCTGGGCTTCGACGAGCGAGGTGCGGAGGGCATGGGATAGGTCGTGCGTGATGGCGTCGGCGCCGATCGCCAGTTCCTTGGTGAAGCGGACGGCTCCTTCGGAGTAGGCGGCGATGCCGGTGGTCTGGCCGCCCAGGTCCACCAGCACGCAGCCCAGATCTTTTTCCTCGTGGGTGACCGCCGCGTCTCCGACGGCGAGGAGCCCGTAAATGGGCTCCTCCACCTGGAAGCCGGCTTTGGCGATGGCCTTCCACACGTTGTTCAAATGGCTTTGGGAGGCGGTGACGATGTGGACGTCCACTTCGAGGAGGCTCGCTTCCATGCCGACGGGGTTGGGGACTCCCGCTTGGCGGTCCAGGATGAAGTCCTGGGGGATGACGTGGACGATCTCCCGGTCGGGAGAGATGGGGACGGCTTTGGTGTTCTCCACCACCTGGTCCCGGTCTTCGACGGTGATTTCCTTGTCGGTCCGGGCGATGTTCATGGCGCCGTGATGGTTGAACGTCTGAAGGTGGGCGCCCCGGACGCCGATCAAAACGCCCCGGGTGGCGCCGACCAAATCGGCCATGGTTTCGGCTTCTTCCACCACGCGAGCGACGGCTTGGGCGGTTTCGTCGATGTTGATGACTACGCCGCCTTTGAGTCCCCGGCAAACGCGCCGGGCTCCGCCGATCACATTGAGGGCGTCCGTTTCCGGGTCCCTCTGGGCGATGACGCAAACCACTTGGGCGCTGCCCACATCCAAACCGACGACGATATCGGGCTTGGCCATGGGTGTCTATCCTAAAACCACAGGCCTATGCTGACGGCCCGGGTTTGGAGTGGGTTCGAGGAACGAAGAGGGAGCAGGCTGGAGGCCTGTGACCGATGAGTGACGAAGAAACCGCCCAAAACCGGGCCGCCCTTCGGGCCGGGGGCTTTAGTACCCGGACNNCATAGGCCTGTGGTTTTAGGATAGACACTAAGTCGGCTCCTTGAGAATCTTGGGTTTGACCGCCAAACGGCGGTCGTCCACGAACCGAACGCTTTCCGCCCCGTCCTTCAAGCGCGGGTCCCGCAGAACTCGTTCGAGGCGCTCCGCTTTGGCGAAGACGACGCCTTCATCGACGACGATTTCACCCCAACGCAAGAGAGGTCCGTCCTTGAAATACAACACCGCTTCGCCGGACGGCGCGAGTTTCATTTTATAAAAACTCTTAGCCCACGGCTGGGGGAGCCGCCGGAAGATGTCGAGGAAAACCAGAACGGGCCGGGCGGCCGCCCCGGCGGGAACGCCTGAAAGAATGGGAAGCGGAGCGTTCTTCTCCAGGGCCGAAAGAGGCGGTTCACCGCCGAGAGAGTCTTCCTCGGGCGCGAAAACCCTTAAAGGAAAAAGACCTCCTTCTTCGTCCATCCCGAGCCACTGTCCGTCGTTCCACACTTTGGCGGCGGCTCGACGTCTTTGAAATACGATTCTAACTCCTCCATGCAGCGTCCGCCGCACATGGACTTCCGCCAACTCGGGGAACTGGGAGCGGAGCCGGCGGTCCGTGGCCAAGGTCGAAAACCCGAAAAGGGAGTCCCCGACGGATAGGCCCGCCGCGCGCTCAAATCCTTCCGGAGGCGCGCCGTCTTGAAGAGTGGCGGGAACCACGGCGACGCCGCGGACGCGGGTCCAGGCGGCGCGACCCCAGGCTTCCCGGGCCGCTCCCGCTCCCCAGGCCAGGACCGCTGCCCCGACGGCGATCAGGAGCAACGGCTTAAGCACCGAGGCGGCCGCGCGGGTGCGGTAGCGCGCCCGGGCGGGTCGGTACGCCACGCGGACGCTTCGGGGGCGCCGCCGACGGATCAACCGTCCGCCGCTAGACGAAGCATTTCGACGACCAGTTCGTCGAAGGAAAGGCCCGCCGCCTTCGCAGCGTCCGGCAGGATGCTGACTTCCGTTAAACCCGGCAGAGTGTTGATCTCCAAAATCCAAGGCCGGCCGGACTTGTCGACGATGAAATCCACCCGGGCGAAATGCCGGCAGCCCGCGGCGCGGAATGCTTCCAGGGCCAAGTCCGAGGCGAGTTTCAGCGATTTAACCGGGAGGCGCGCCGGGATCAGGTGGCGGGACCCTCCCTTCGAATACTTCGAGAAAAAGTCGTAGAAGGCGTGTTTGGGGACGATTTCGACGACCGGCAAAGCCCGACCATCCAAAATGCCTACGGTAATCTCTGTCCCCGTGACGGCTTTTTCGACGAGAGCTTCCCGGTCCTCGGCGAGGGCGGCCCGCAGGGCCTTCCGCCATTGGTTGGGAGAAGAGACGAACGTGACTCCGACCGCCGAACCTTGGGACGCGGGCTTGACGAACCAGGGGCCTTTGTCCGATGGAAAGGGAGCCTTGAGGTCCGTCACGACGAACCCTTTGGGCGTGGGGATGTCCGCCCCCTGAAAGATTTTTTTCGCCGTGGGTTTGTGCATGGAGATCGCGCTGGCCAGGACGCCGCTTCCGGTGTAGGGGATGCGAAGCATCTCCAAAAGCCCCTGGATCGTGCCGTCTTCCCCGAAAGGTCCGTGGAGAGCGAGGAAGGCGAGGTCCGTTTTATGGCGTCGAAGGTCTCGGGCTACGTCGGGGGACACGTCGATGACCGCGTGAGGCATCCCCAGCCGTTTCAACGCTCTGCAAACCGCCTCACCGCTCTTGATCGAGATGGGGCGTTCGGCGGACCACCCTCCATATAGGACGGCGATGCGCCGGCGGCGCAGTCGGTTTAACAACCTTTGATCCATATCAGTCCTCTCCCACGGTCCAGACTTCCGTTTCCAGGTCCACGCCGAACTTTTCCTTGACCGTGCGGCGGGTCAAATCGATGAGGGCTTTGACGTCGGCGGCGGCGGCGTGGTTGTCGTTCTCGATGAAATTGGCGTGCTTGGGGGAGATGCGCGCGCCGCCGATCCGCCGCCCCTTCAATCCCGCCGCCTCGACGAGCCGCGCGGCGTGGTCCCCCGGCGGGTTCTTGAAGACGGAGCCGCAGTTATAGGTGCCCAAAGGCTGCTTTTCCGCCCGCCGCGTTTTCTGTTTTTCAACGAGCTCCGCGATGTCGCGCGGGTTCCCGGCGCGCAGTTGGAGGACGGCTCCCGTCACCAGCCGTCCCGCCAAGTTGGACCGACGGTAAGAAAAGTCGATCTTGTCCCGGAGGATGGTCTCCCATATTCCGTCGGCGTTCACCGCCTCGACGGATCGGACGAGGGAGCCCAAGTCGCCTTCCGGCGTCCCCGCGTTGGTCATGAGGCCCCCGCCGATCGTGCCGGGAACGCCCGCCAGGAACTCCGCTCCGGCCAAACCCCTCTTGGCGCACTCTTTGGCGAGGACCGGCAGGAGGACCCCGGCCCCGGCGATCAAGACGTCGGCCTCGAAGGAAATAGTTTCAAAAGCGCCCCTCAACCGGACCACCACGCCCCGGATGCCGCCGTCTCCGACGAGCAAGTTCGATCCCTGGCCGATGGGGAACAAGGGCCATCGGCGGTCGCGGCAGAGGCGGCACAAACCTTCAAGCTGTTCGCGCGTTTCGGCTTCGACGAAATAATCCGCCGGGCCGCCGATGGCGAAGGTGCTGTGACGCGCCAGGGGCTCGCGCGCGACGGCCTTGGGGACGACGGCCATAAGATCGTCGAGGGGATCGTTCACGAGTCCCGGAGAAACGTCTCTCCCATTTTCCACACGTCGCCCGCGCCGAGGGTCAAGAGGACGTCCCCTTCTTTGATGAACTCTTTTAGGGACTCCCCCCCGTCGTTGGCGGGGATTCGCGTCACCGGGCGGTGGCGGCGGATCTTGTCCGCCAGCCAGTCGCTGCTGACGCCCAGGATCGGCTTCTCGGACGCGGCGTAAATATCCACCAGAAGCAATTCATCCGCGTCGGCGAAGCAGTCCGCGAACTCGTCGGCCAAGATCTGGGTGCGGCTGTAGCGGTGAGGCTGGAAGACCACCACCTTGCGGCGGTCGGGGAATCGTTCCTTCAACGCCTGGAGGGTGGCCTTGATCTCCGTGGGATGGTGGCCGTAGTCGTCCCAGACGGTGACGCCCCCCGCCTCGCCCTTCTTTTCCATCCGCCGCCCGACGCCTTGGAACGATGCCAGGGCCTCGACGATGGTCGCGAACGAAATCTCCAATTCCAAGCCGACTCCGACGGCGGCCAGGGAATTGATCACGTTGTGGCGGCCCGGCACGGACCAGCGCATTTCGCCGAGTTTTTCGCCGCCCCGGAAAACGTCGTACCGCACTTCCGTCGGCGAGGGGCGAACGTTTCTGGCCTGCAAATCCGCTTCCGGCGATATTCCGTAGGTCACCACCCGGCGGCGGAGCCGTTCCCGGATGCGGCGGCAGCCCGGGTCATCGATCCCCAGGAAGAGGGTCCCGTAAAAGGGGATCTTGTTTCCGAACTCCACGAACCCCGTGTCCAAGGCGTCCATCGTTTTCCAATAATCCAGGTGGTCGTCGTCGATGTTGGTGACGACGCCCAGGGTGGGAGACAGCTTGAGGAAGGACCCGTCCGACTCGTCCGCCTCGGCCACGAGATATTCTCCCTTTCCGACGCGGGCGCCCGTTCCGATGTTGTGCATGCGTCCGCCGACGACCACCGTAGGGTCGAGCCCTCCGGCGGTGAGGACAAGGGAGCAAAGGGACGTCGTGGTGGTTTTGCCGTGAGTACCGGCCACGGCCACGGTGTACTTGAGGCGCGCCAGCTCGGCCAGCATCTCGATGCGCGGGATCACGGGCACCCGAAGCCGACGAGCTTCCAGCACCTCCGGATTGTCCCCCGCGACGGCCGTGGAAGTGACCACGACCTGCGCGCGCCCGATGTTTTCGGCTTTGTGCCCCAAGCGCACGGACGCTCCCAGAGACTCCAGCCGTTGGGTCGTCTCCGATGTTTTCGCATCCGACCCGGACACTTGATAGCCCAAGGTCAGGAGCACCTCGGCGATGCCGCTCATGCCCGCGCCGCCGATGCCTACGAAATGAATGCGCCGGTATTTTTTAAACATGAGAAGGGGTCCTATTTTATCGTCGATGCGGTGGGAATTGAACCCAATCCCACTCCCGCGCCGAAAGGCATATAGTCCCAATCGACGAGCTGGAGACCGACGAGGAGGACGATCAAACCGGCGGCGAACGAGAGGGAGCGGGTTAACGTGTCCTCCCGCCAAAGTCCCCGAAAGAAAGACGCCGCGAACGGCATGGCCGCCAGCGCCACCAAAGGAGCGGCTTCGGGGATGGGAAGTACCAGCGTAAAAAGGGCTAGACCGCCGATGAAAAAAGCGGCGGAATAACGTTCTCGGCCTCGGACGGCACCCACCAAACCCGCCAATAAAAAGAAAATCAGCACCGCCCAGAAATAGGGTGCGGCGGGATATTCCGTTCTGGAGGCGGAAACCCACCATTCGGGGGGCACGGATACGGAAGGTTTTGGAGCCGACATGGTGGAGAAAATCCCGGCAATGATGCGGCGACCCGCCGGAGTCGCGGCCACGGCGGCCAGCGCGAAGACCGCCGCCGAGAGCGGCGCCCAGAGGGGGAGGTGGGGAAGCGGTTTTTGCCCGTCGTCGGGTTTTTCTCGATGAATCCCCGGTTTGAGGGCGTCGCGGTATTGGATTTCCAGCATCTGGCGATTTCGGGCGCGATAATCGCCGTTGGCTCCGGGGTCCGGAACGCCGATTTGCGCGGGGAGGTCCGGGATGGTCAGGAGGCTGTTGAGCACCTCCACGGCCCGGCTTGGGTGCAGCGAGGAGAGCTGCGCGGCGGTCAACCCCAGTCGTTGATGGACGAATTGGTTCGTCTTGGTTTCCCAGGTGAGGACTTTCAGAAAGGCGGCGATGTCCAGGTCCTCCTCGCGGAACAGGAGGGGGTCCACCGGCGCGGTATAGATTCCCCCTTGAGGAGCGCTTTCGTCGGCCCACCACGCCAAGAGGCAATCTCCCGCCGTCACGACGGCCAAGAACGGAACCAATAGAACGCCGGCGCTATGGAAAAGGGGCCAGACGGCGGCCAGGACCGGCAACACCATCAATGCCATCGGCGGAGCCAACCGGCGTCGCGCGCGGACCATGACTTGGAGGAATGCCGAGGCGAAAAAGGCCGAGTAAAGCCAGGGATCCGGCGCGGAGTCTCCCATCGCCAAAGGAAGGAAGAGAACTCCTAATATGGAAGCGGTGCCGAAACCGGAGAGCCCTTGCGCCGCGTCCAGGGCCATGGCGAACGCCGCGGCGAAAATGGCCAGGGCAAGGATCGACATTCCCTTGGCGCCGCCCTTTTCGTCGACGACCGCCAATATCGCGTTGCTTACGGCTTCGGGTTCCCAGAATCCTTGGGACTTGATCACCTTGAGGCCGATGGAAACGCGGGAGGCCGTGGCCGAAGGCGTTCCGGAGGCGGTTTTCCAGGCGAAAGGCCTGGCGCGCAAACTCACCGCAAAAGCGGCGAGGACGGCGAATACTAGGAAGCGCAATAGACGCATGAACGGTCCTTTAGAAAATTGCGGCGGTTTCAGTAATCCCGCTCACCCTGAGCAAGTCGAAGGGGGAGCCGGTCGCCCCGACGATTGTTTGTGCTTCGACAGGCTCAGCACGAGCGGTCCCTGGAATTGCGAACCCGCTTCTAGTCAACTCACGTGCACCAGGGCAAACTTCAAATACTCCGTCTCGGGCATGGACGGACGCATGGGGTGGTCCGGCGACGCGCCTCCCCAGTGGATGACCCGGGCCCGTCGGCCCGCCTGCTGCGCCGCCCGGGAAATGATTTGGCGGAACAGTTCGCGGTCCACGTGCTGGGAACAGCTGGACGTGGCCAGGAATCCTCCCCCCGTCACTCGTCGAAAAGCCAGGGCGTTCAGTCGGATGTAGGCCTCCGTCGCTTTGGGCAGGTGTTTCTTGGACGGCGCGAACTTGGGCGGATCGACCACGACCACGTCGAAAGAATCCTTGGACGCGGCCAGGAAATCGAACGCGTCCGCCTTTTCGAAATGGGTCTTTTCGGACAAACCGTTTTCCTGCGCCGCGGCCCGGGCCAACGCCAGCGCCGGTTCGGATTCGTCCACGCCGACCACGCTCTCGGCCCCCGCTTTGGCGGCCGCCAGGCCGAATCCGCCCGTGTGGCAGAACACGTCCAGCACCCGCCGTCCATGGGAGAGGGCGGCCGTCTGGCGGCGGTTGATCCGCTGGTCGAAGAAGAAACCGGTCTTTTGTCCTTCCAACAGGTCCGCCGCCAGGCGCAGGCCGTCGACGGTGAACCAATGGGGGCGGCTCAAGTCCCCCTCCAGGACGTCGACCCGTTCGGTCAGTCCTTCGAGGCGGCGGATCCCGGCGTCGTTTTTCAAAACGATCGCCTCCCAAGGACCGAAGGTCTTGACGGCGTCCACGATCGGCTGGATCAATCCGTCCATGCCCGCGCAATAGGACTCGATGACCACCGCGCCGTCGTACCGATCGATCACCAGGCCCGGCAGGTCGTCGGACTCGCCGAAGACCCAGCGCCAGGCGTCGTCGTCGAAGAGCCGGCGGCGCATCTCCAAGGCCCCGCGCAGGCGTCGCTCAAAGAACGCGGCGTCGGGGAGGACGTCCGTCCGGTCCAGGATCCTTCCCGCGATCAAGGACCGCGGGTGATAGAAACCCGTGCCGAGGAGGTGCTTGCGCGCGGTCAGGAAATGGACGACGGTCCCGGGGGCCAAATCCGCCGGAGCGCTTTCGATCTCGTTGGAAAATATCCACAAATGACCTCGGCGAACCCGACGGTCCTCGTGAGTCCTTAAAACCACTTGAGGCAGCGTCGGCCCGTTGGCCCCGGAAATCGGCGCGGCGGGCAAAACGTCTTCATTCTTCTCTTCCAATTCTTTTGTCATCGTACCCCCCATATGGGATGCATCTGGGGGATGATCCGGACGTCGGGCAACCGTCGTCGGAACCTTTCCCACATTTGTTGAAGCCGCGACGGCGAGGGAGGCAGAACCCACGGGCCGTCGGGCGATAAACCGTCTTTTCCCCGAAGGATCCTCGCTTCTAAATCCACGATGGCGGTGGCCGGTTGCAACACCACGGCGGGAATCGGATCGGCGGCGGCCGCGATCCGGAAGGATCGTTCGAGCTCCTCATCGGTGGTTCCTTCGGTGAGAACGATCTTCACGAAAACTTTCCCGGACGAGATATTCAAAAAATCGGCGTGTTCTTCCCAGAACGGCCTGCCCACCGCGGAGGGGAGCTTGATGTCCATGGCGACCAAATCCGTTTGGTCGATCACCGGTTTCAGGAGTTCGGGGTACGTTCCGCTCGTTTCCAGATAGGTGAAAAAATTCAACCGCTTCATCGCCGTCAACAAGGCCCCAAGGAATTCCGTTTGAAGGAGCGGTTCCCCTCCCGTCAGGCTCACCGTCTCCTGAGGCTGTTCCTCCCGCAGAGAGCGCACGCGGTCGATGACGTCTTCCACGGTCGTTTCGGTACCCGTTCGCGCGGAGAGGCTCGCCGGCGTGTCGCAGTACCGGCAGCGCCAGGAACATCCGGCCAGGCGGACGAAGATCATCCGCTCTCCGAGGCGAAGGCCTTCCCCCTGAAGCGAGGAAAATATTTCGGTGACGCGTCCTTTCAAGGCGACGGCCGTCATCGGACCGCCGGGTCTTTGACCCCGGCCTCCTGAAATCCTTTGCGCCGCAGGACGCAGGAGTCACAAATCCCGCAGGGACGGGAACCCCCGGCGTAGCACGACCACGTTTTCTCGAAGGGCACGCCGAGGCGCGCCCCCAGGCGGACGATGTCCTCTTTGTTCATCCGGAGGAGAGGCGTCCAAATCCTCGGCGGCCGCCGGGCTTCGGCGCCGAGGCGCGTTCCGAGCCGGGCGGTTTTTTGAAAAGCGTCGTAGTAGTCCGGCCGGCAGTCGGGATACCCCGAAAAATCCAAAGCGTTGGCGCCGATCACGATGTTTCCCACTCCCATCGCGTCCGCCCAGGACAGCGCGAAGGAAAGGAATATCGTGTTTCGCGCCGGGACGTACGTCGAAGGGATGGACCCCTTCCCGATGCGTCCGGGCGAATGCACCGGCAAGCGTCCTTTGTCGCCCAGAAGGCTCGACCCTCCCCACGGCAATGAAAAGCGCACTTTTTCGACGGTTACTCCCGCGGCTCGGGCCACCGCCTCCGCGGCGAACACTTCCCGCCGGTGGCGCTGGCCGTAATCAAAGGTTAAAGCATAGGCCGCATAGCCCTCGCGCAGCGCATAGGCCAGGGTCACGGC
>PMLF01000201.1 GCA_003158755.1 Elusimicrobiota bacterium
GATATTGTTTTCCATCCTTCTCAACCAGTCTGCCGTAAAACCCTTTGCTCACTAACCAAGGGGCGAAACGCTGATGGAACTCCGCTTCATTGAAACCCCCTTCCTGATTTTGGAGCCTCTTGAGAAACGCCACAAGCGTCGTGTCGCCAAGGGACCGGGCTTCCCCCAACGCTTCGTCAAACGAAACCTTCGCGCCCTCCCCGAAGAAAATGGAATTAAATAACCTGCTGTAACTCCCGCTAAAGAACTTTGAAAGCGGCGTTTCCGCCGCGGCGGGAAGCGGCGGGAGGAGAACCTGTTGGCTCTTCTGTTCGGACGCCGTCGTCCCCATCGGCGACATGGAGGGGACATTCTTGAGCCCAACAATCGCTCCCGTGATTAAGACAACACCGAGCGCTATCTTCGCCCACGTCCTTTCATACCAAGGACCATAGGACATCTTTGACTCGCCTGGCCGCACCGTCGCCAGGGATGGATGGAGCGGCAATTGGGGCAACCGGAGCCCGATCTTACCGACGTAATACCCAATATTGTTCCAGGAATGGGCCTGCACATGAAATAAGAAACCGATCGCCTTCGGGAACACCACGCTGCTCTCCCCGACTCTCTGCCACCGACGGAACATCCGCCCCGACGTCAAAAGGGCTTGGTATCGTTCGGAACCCTCCGCCGCTCCATGAGAAAGAGCAAAATTCCGCAAGTTGGACTCAAACTCCTGCCAGGTGTCGCCTCGCAGGGAGAAATATTCCACAACCCCGGCAATCCCGAAGATTGAGGTGAACGCCTGCCACACCGGTCGTAGCAAGGCCACCGTCGCCGCCGCCAAACCGAGAGATTCTCCCGTCCCCAATCCCAGGAAGTGTCCCAACAGCCAGGCCAATCCCATCCCCCACACCGCATACCCAACCGCGTCCGCCCTCCCCGCCGTCGCGCGGACGGGACTTGAAGGTTGACCGGTCGTCGCCAACTCGCCCGCCGCCGGCGGCGTGGAAGGGGTGGTCCCGCGGTCCGCTTCGGCGGCGTCCATCAACGCCGACATAAGCTGAGGGTAGAGTTGGTCCGACGTCAGGTCGACCCGTTGGCCCAACTGGGAATGGATGTACCGCGCGGCCCTATCCACTTTCCGGTGCTCAACGCTAAGCCCCCACGCCGTCGCTCGGAAACGAATGATCTCTCCCGGATCCGTTTGGCCCTGCGTAAAGTATCCTTCGAGGAAAGCGTCGATCCGCGGATCTCGCGGCATCTGACCGCGATAATGAGCCACGATCTCATAGTTACCGACGATGCGGGCCATAAAGTCCCAAATCGGGCGAAAGACGTCCACGAATCGATAACCGGACTCCGCTTGGAGCGACATATTTTCGAGTCTTTCCATCCCACCCACGTCCCGGATCACGATCCTCCACCCCATATGGTCTGCGTCCGGAGGCAGGAGTCCGATGTTTCCTTGGTGGGGCTGGCGGTGGGTCAAACCGTGAGCGTGGATGATCCGGAGCGCCCTGCCAAGTCTCGCGAAGACCTCGGCCGGGGCGCCCTCGATGGGCACCCAGCGGTTGGTCATTAAGCTGATGGCCGCCGTGCCGTTTCCTTCCTCGTACATGGGCGCGGTCAGTATCCTGAGATCCTCACCTTCCATGCCAAAGACGTCGAACTGGACCTCCTCACCCTTATACTGGCGAGACAGGCGTCCCCGTGCCAACGGCACGTCGACGAGGACCCCGATATCGGCCAAATCCCGGGCCAACGATCCGGAAGAAAGAGTCCGAGTCATCTCATACTCATTGACCGCCTTTTTCCTTACCATCGCGCCGGCCGCATCCGCCGGTGGTTTCTCCGTCCACAAAAATACCGCGCCGCCGGCGCGCTCCTCGGCCTGGATGACCTGGCGGGGGGCGACGCCCTTCCCCGTGGTGTAGGCTTTCACCCTCCCGAGAAGGTCAAGGATCGGACGAACGCCCTTAAGCCGCAGGACGGTTAAAGTCCTACCGTCGACGATAATTGGTTGTTCCAGCCGCAAGTACAAGGTCCTTCCTTCCTCTCCATCGAGAGCCCTCGATAGCCAGCCGGGAGTTTTCCCGTCTCCCGGGATCACAACTCTGTTGGGATATTCCCGGGCCAAGCGCTCCTGATCGGCCCGGCTGCCCTCGAGTATCTGCCGGAGCAAATTCCGGTCATTTTCGCTGAGAGCGTTCATGGACCCGTCGAACGCTTCGAAAGAAACGCCTCGAATCGAAGGAGGGGCGGACGAAACGGGAGAAGGGGTCACCGCGGGGCCGTTGGTCATAATCAGCCTTCGGCCTAAGAATTTATTCCATAAAGTGTGCGCGCCTTGGGCAAAACGGATGCCGAGCTTGTCGAAGAGAATCACAGATACCAACATGAAAGATGATATAAAGGCAATAGAGATGGAACCGAAGGGGAAATATAGAAGCATCAGAATCGCTGAAACGCCCAGCAAAGCCGCGGCGGCGTTGAAGATGAAGGTTGCTCCGATTCGGTAGACAAACATCCTTCCGCGATTTTCTTCATTGTTATTGAGGTGTTGCGCGGCGAATATGACGGAGTTAAGCACCCCCCACCCCAGCAAGG
>PMLF01000349.1 GCA_003158755.1 Elusimicrobiota bacterium
CTTTTTCAAAGGGGGGAACAAAGAGGTGGGTGATGAAAAGCCCACACACGGGGGAGGGAAGAACCCCCTGAACGGATACGAATCTTTTGGTCTCCTACGGCAGCAAGCGGGTGCCTTTCATTTCGAGGAGGCCGGCGCGTCCGTCGACGATGTCGACCTCGCCGACGCCTTTCTTGATGGCTTCCCGGCAGGATCGGGTCTTGGGGATCATGCCGCCGGTGATGACGCCGGAAGCGATGAGCCCTTCCAAATCCTTTCGCGTCTTGACGACGGGGATCGTGTTCTTGGCGGCGTCGAGGACGCCGGGGACGTCGGTGAGATAGATCAACCGTTCCGCCTTGAGCGCGGCGGCCAGGGCGGCCGCGGCCTCGTCGGCGTTGACGTTCAAGGCCTCCCCGCCGGGTCCCGAAGCCACCGACGAGACCACCGGAAGAAATCCGTCGGCCAAAAGGGTTTTCAGGACGGACGGATCGACTTTAGACGGCGTCCCCACCCGACCCAGGTCCGGCACCGGCTTCGCGGTCATGAGACCGCCGTCCCGGCCGGAGAGTCCCACGGCCTTCACCCCCAGCCTCGAAAGCTCCCCCACCAGCCGTTTGTTCACTTGGCCCGACAGGACCATCTCCACCACCCCCATGGCTTCCTCGTCGGTGACGCGTCGGCCGTTCACCCACATGGACTTCACGCCCATCCGGTCCAGCGCGGCGTTGATCTCGGGACCGCCGCCGTGGACCAGGACCAGCGCGCGCTTTTTCGCCAGCGCCGCCGCGTCCTTCAAGAACCCCCGGCGCGCCCCGTCGTCGGACAAAAGGCTCCCGCCGAACTTCACCACCCAGGCTTTCTTCATGTTCCCTCCGTCGTCGGCGTTTTCCAGGCGATGAACTCGTAGAGATAAACGGGCTCCGACTTCCCGCGGATACCCGTCGACGGCATGGCCCGCGCTTCGATCCCGTCCTTCAACCGTTCGTAGGTGACGTGGGAGAGGAGGATGGCCGTCTGGAACTGCTTGTTGAATTGCTCCATCCGGCAGGCGGTGTTCACCACGTCGCCGATGACGGTGAACTCCATGCGGGAAGGAGCGCCGACGTTCCCCATGAGGACTTCCCCGGAGTGGATGGCGCAGCCCAGGGTCACCCCCGTCCAATCGCCGACCGTTTCGGCGGCGTCGACCATTTCGACGGCGGCGCGCATGGCGCGGAGGGCGTCGTCCGGATGAGGATGGGGGACGCCGAAGGCGATCAACATGCCGTCCCCCAGGAACTTGTCGAGGGTCCCGCCGTGCTTGAAGACGATCCCGATCATTTTTTCGAAGAGGGCGTTTAGGAATTGGACGGTCTTCTCGGGGCCCAGGGATTCGCTCAACCGGGTGAAGTTCCGTACGTCGGCGACGACGATGGTGGCCTCCTGCAGCCGCCCGCCCAGGGCTTGAGGATTCTCCAGGAGGTGGCGCGCCACCTGAGGCGTGAAATAGCGCTCCAGCGTGGTCCGCATTTGATCCCGCGCGTGTTTGTCGGCCAGGGCCCTCTCCGTTTCCTCGCTGCGCAACCGCACCAGGCGTCGGGCCTGGCGCACGAGGGCCACCAGCACGACCGTGAACGTCGCCACGTAGGCGGCGTTGAAGGAGAGGTAGACCAGGTTCACCTTCGCGGTGGTCACCATGTCGAAGCGATTGCCGAAAACGACGATGCCGCTGCGGACCAAGGCGAGGACGACCCCGCCGTAAAGCGTCAAGGCAAGGACCCCACCGTACACCGGAAGGGCCGCGTTAAAGCGCAAGGCCGACAGGGCCAGGATGAGGAAGACGTTCATGAACGTGGGCGACTTGAGGGTCGTCGGGGCGCCGGGGACGTCGAAGCGGTAGAGGTAGTACATTCCGAAAGAAAAAAGGAGGTCCGCCGTCAGGGAAAAATATTTTAGGGCCGGTCGGTAGGAACGGCGGCGAAGGTAGGTGTGAAAGAGGATCGCGGAAAAAAACCACATCGCTCCGCCGACGAGGTTGACCGCGTTGGGCTCGCCCTCGTTTACGCGGTGGCAAGCCGCCGTCACCGCGAGCCAGACGATCAGGTAAAGGATTCGGAGGACGTTGGCGACGCGTTCCGCGCGGGCTTCCTCCTGGAGCCAGACCGAAAACCCCGCTTCGTCGGGGTGGGGAGCGATGAGCCCATTGAACGAATCGAGTAGGAAATTTTTCATAGGGCCCGAAGCTTGAAAAAGCTTAAGGTGGTGTCGCCGTATTCCTTCTCGCGGAACTTCTCCCACCGCGCTTCGGCGCCGTCGAGGGATTCTTTGTCGTGGTGCTGGAGGACGACCCACGTCTCCGGCCCCGCGAGACCCGCCTCGGCCACGCGCGACAAAGCCGGGACCGAAAGGGCCAGGGGAACGGCCTTTTCGTCTTTGTAGGGCGGCCCGAGGAAAATAAGGTCGAAGCGCCGCCCCGCGAGCGCCCGGAGGTCCCGGGCCACGTCCGCCCGCAGGACTTCCGAGCGTTCGGCGAATCCCAGAAAGGCCACGTTGGTCTCGATCATGCGCAGGGAGGAGGACGCCCGGTCCACGAAGGTCGCGCGGGCGGCGCCGTTGGAGAGGGCCTCGATCCCCACCATCCCGGTGCCCGCGAAGAGGTCCAGGAAAAGCGCTCCCTCGATCCTCGGACGCAGGATGTCGAAAAGGGATTTGCGGATGCGGGCGAGGATGGGACGCACTTCGCGGCCGCCGGGAACCGCTTTGAGGCGCCGTCCCCGCGCCGAGCCGGACTGCACGCGCAAGGTCACTTCGGCGTCGTCCAGAGGGGAGAAAGGACCCAGTACAATCCCGCGATGGCCATCAGGCGAGAGACCACTTGTCGGTGGAACAGCGATTGCCGGGTGAACTCTTCGGAGGTCAGGTGGCGGAAATGACGATGGTAGGCGGCCGTCACCAAGGACCGGATCGGAAGGGCCGCGACGAAAAGGACCGCGATCCCCGCCGCGAACGCCGCCCAGGAGAGGCCGCGGAATTCCGTGGCGCCCCGGTAGGCGCGACCCTCTTGGATCCACAAGCGCGCGGCCGCCGGGGCGCCGGCCAGGACCGCCGCCAGCCAAAAGGCGGAGCGGCGGCGGACGACGGAAACGAGTCCCGCCGCGACGACGGCGGTCCAAAGGACCCTCTCGGCGGAGGAGGGGCCCCACGGCAAAAAAGGTCCGACGATCGCCAGAATCAGCGCGGCTCCGGCGCCGCTCCGCGCGGGAGTTGGGCCGGGAACGAAGAGGAGGAGCGCGATCAAAAGGACCGCCCCGCCTCCGACGGAAAAAAAGCCCCGGATTCCGGCGGCCGCGCTTTCGCCCCATCGCCGGAGGGAAGACCGCTCGAGCGACGCCCAGGGAATGTCCCGCCGGGGATTCTCCATGGTAAGGACCGTCGATCCTCCCGGACCGGGAGACCAGCGCGCGAGCGTCCAAAATTCCCGCGGGAGGTCGGTGGGGACCGCAACGCCCTTGGCCTCAACCTCGGACCATTCCTCCCGGAAAATCTTGCTTTCGATGGAGAAGACCTTGCCCGACGGGGGTAGGTCGTAGGCCAAACGGATCACGTAGGAGGATTTCGCCTCCCCGCTCCACAAGGGGAAGACCGTGCGGACGCCCAGGACGCGGGGTTCCAGCGGACGTCCGTCGACCGAAAGGAGGAGATGGCCCCGGAGGTAATCCCCGGTTAGTTGCCGGAGCCGCTCCACGGGGATGCGCTCGGGCGGCGGTACCTCCCACGAGGGGGCGTTGACTTCCACGGTGACCCTCAATAGGCCTGGGTCCGCCCGCAAGACCGTTCTCACCGGGTAGATGGGGTCGATGTCCGCGAAGGCCGGCAGCGCCGACGCGAGAAGAAGGATCAGGGCGAGGGTTCGCTTCACGGAATCCGTCCTTCCTCCCGCAGGCGTTTCAACTGCTCGCGGGCCGTGTTCACCGCCGCGGGGTCCCGGGACGTTTGGATGGTGAATCGATAGATTTCCGCCGCGCGGGCGTAATCGACGCGTTTCTTATGCAGGTTGGCGAGGATGTTCTGAAGCATGCTGGGACAATCGGGATA
>PMLF01000347.1 GCA_003158755.1 Elusimicrobiota bacterium
CTCCTGGGTCGCGCCGCCGGGAGCTACGCCGCAGGCCGTCGAGGCGCGGTGGAGGCGAATATGGCGCTGTTGGCCGAAATCTTGAAGCGACCGGCGTGAATTCCCGACCCGTGAACATTTTGGTCGTGCGCCTTTCGTCTTTGGGAGACGTGATTTTGACAACTCCCGTGTTCGAGAACCTCAAGTCCGCGTGTCCCCTTTGCCGGACGAGCGTGTTGGTCAAACGGGCGTTCGCCCCCGTCTTCAACGGGAATCCTTTCGTCGACGATGTCCTCGTTTTTGAAGACCGGGGTCTTTTCGGCTGGGCAAGAGAAATCCGGCGGCGGCGGTTCGACGTTTTCCTGGATTTGCACGACACGATCCGGTCTCGCCTGTGGGGCTGGTTCTCGGGCGCGGGAAAAATCCTTCGATACGACAAACGCGTCCGCGAGCGTCGCCGTCTGGTTCGGAGCAAGGTCTTGTCGCCGAGGCTCGCGGGACGGGTCGTTGATCGGTATTTGGAAACGCTTTCCGTCTTGGGCGTTCCCGCGACGACGCGCCGGCCGCGCCTCTATCTCGACGGCGGGACTTTGAATCCTGCCTTAGCGTTGAAGATTGGAGAGGGACCGTTTTTGGGAGTGGTCCCAGGCGCGGCTCATGCCACCAAGCGTTGGCCGCCCGAACGATTCGCCGAGGCCGCGGATGCGATATTGTCGGGAGTTTGTGGGGGGGGAAAAGCGTTGATCCTGGGTTCCGCCGGGGACCGCGCCGCCGCCCAAGCGGTCTCCAAACGATTGAAGTCTCCTTTTGTCGACTTAACGGGGGAAACGAATTTGGAGGACCTGTTCCGCCTCCTCGCCCGGTGCCGCCTGGTTCTCACCAACGACTCCGGCGCCATGCACGTCGCCGAGGCTTTGGACGTTCCCACCGTGGCGGTCTTCGGCCCCACCGTCGAGGCGTTCGGTTTTTTCCCGATCGGGCCCAAGGCCGCCGTGGTTCAGGACGAGGGTTTGGCGTGCCGCCCCTGTCACCTTCACGGGTCGGAGGTCTGTCCTCTGGGCCACTTCCGGTGCATGAACGATATCTCCGTGGGCCGCGTGGTTGACGCGGCCCGGGAGGTTTGTAAAATCTAGCGTTGAGACGGGGTAACGGTGCATATTTTGGCCGAGCGATTTTGGGCGGGTTTAAGGAGCGAGGAGCGCTGCGTGCCTTTAGGCACGTAAGCGACGAGCGACGCAGCCCTCGGCGCCAAAGGCGCCGCGGGCCGGCCCGGTTTCAACCGGGCGCGCCGAACGTGCGCCACTTGGCGCACGGCGCCCGCCCAAAAGCGCTCGGCCCTTCATTAATATGTCGCCGCGCTTGTGCGCGGCGAAAGGTAAGGAAGGGGTGGCTCCATTCCGCGCCCCTTCTTCGTTGCTCGTCGGTTACATAGTACCACTATGCGCCCTCCTCGCGCCTCGAAGGGCCACGGACTGGAGCCACCAAAATGTGCACCGTTACCCCGTCTCAACGCTCGTGAAGATCCTTCATATCCTCGATGAACGTTGGGATTCGGCCCTCACGGCCTACGGGCTCGTGTTGGCCCAGGTTCAGGCCGCTCGGGGCCACGCGGTGTGGGTGGCCGTCAAGCCCGGACTGTACGCCGACCGGGAGGCCCGCCGGAGGGGCCTCTCCGTCTATCCTTTGGGATCCTATTTGGGGTTTCGATGGTTCGTCGGGCGGCACAAGTTCGACGTGATCAATGCTCATACCGGCTCCGGACATACCCTCGGGTTGTGGGCGGTCGCCGGACGCATGACCGCCCTGGTCCGCACCCGGGGAGACGCCCGTCCCGTCGAAAAAAAGCCTGGGCAGGCGTGGATCCTGAAACGGACGGACTCCGTCATCGCCGCTTCCCGCGCCATCGCCGCCCGGTATCGGGATCGATATCCCTCTCTTCAAGGACGTCTGTCCACCATTTATCCTGGTTTGGAACTGCCTCCCATGTCTCCCGAGCCCGCCGGACCCTTGCGCTTCGCCCTGGTGGGACGTCTGGACCCTATCAAAGGTCAAACCTATTTCATCGAAGCCCTGAGCCTAATCAAGGACAAACTTTCCGACGAGGAATTTCTCATCGCGGGCGAGCCCAAGAACACGACCGTCGGCGGGCTTCAGCGCTTCGCGGAGAAGTGCGGCGTCGCCCATTGGGTGCGTTTCCTGGGGCGTCAGCCGGACATCCTGGCGTTCATGCGCTCCTGCCACGCCGGGGTCATCTGCTCCATCGGAAGCGAAACCCTTTCCCGCGTCTGCCTGGAATGGATGGCGGTGGGCCGTCCCGTGATCGCCACGGCCGTGGGCTGCCTGCCCGAACTCGTGTTTACGGGGGAGAACGGGTTCCTGGTGCCGACGCACAGCCCCAAGGCACTGGCCGACTGTTTGATGGGGTTGATCAAGAACGAAGGGTTCCGAAGGGAAATGGGCGAACGGGCCCGCCGCTTCGCCGAAACCAGGTTCAGCCTGGAGCGTTTCGGGACGGATACGGACAACATCTATTTCGAAGCGATGATGCGGCGGGGAGGAGTGAAAATAAGGCAAAAGTAAAGGAAGAATCGCGGCGTCGGTTTATTCCCTTCCTTTTTCCTTTTTACTTTTACCTTTTGCCTTTATTTTTCTTTCGTCCACATCTTTTGGAACATGAAGTATGACTTCCTCAATTCCCTTAAGAATGGGCTGTTTTTCCCTTCCCCTTGGCCCGCCAATCCGAACCATTCCTCGTTCGCGTACCCGTCCGGGAAGGGCATTACCGTCGAGGCTTTGATGGAGTGGGTTTCCCACGCCTCTCCGGGATTGTTGTCCTTCCACCATTCGTCCAACCATTCGAAAACGATTCCGCCGATGGAGTTCCCTTCCCCCGGCTCTCCCGCCGAATTGTATTCGATGTCCTTCCAGGAGTTTTGCAGGTAATCCGCTTGAGCTTGTTCGTCGGGACCTCGGCCCGTCCAGTAGGCGTCGCAGCCGTATTCGGTGATGAGGATGGGGCGGTCGATGACGGATTTCACCTGGAGCCACAGGGAGCCGAACCCGTCTTTTCCCCGGTAGCTGTTGACACCGATGAAGTCCAGTTCCGGCGCCAGGCGGGCGTAGCGGTCGACGAAGCCCGTTTCCAAATTTCCGACTCCCACGGGATGGTTGGGGTCCAATTTGTGGAGGAGGGAGGCGGCTTCGTTGAGGAACCGGGCGTAGTCGTCGGGATAGACAGCGGCGTTCGTCCGGGTGGAGTTGACACCCCGGTAGGCGGAG
Organism: Elusimicrobiota bacterium; assembly: GCA_003158755.1. Taxonomy (GTDB): domain Bacteria; phylum Elusimicrobiota; class Elusimicrobia; order FEN-1173; family FEN-1173; genus FEN-1173. The sequence goes on from PMLF01000347.1 coordinate 3,259, forward strand.
GCCATGTTGTTCTCATTCCCTAGGACGTACATCAGCATCCAGGGCTCGTCCTTCACTTCGTTCGCGAGATCCGCCACCGCGTCCAACATGTGTTTTCTCTGGTCTGGATCCCGATAGTCCGTCGTGCCGGTTTTCCAGTCGATGCCGGCGTGTACCGTGTAGGCCCCGAGCGGTTCGCAGACGATGCCGCGGATGCCGTACTTCTCATACATTTCCCTCAAGAGGGGGAGGTTCAAAGGGTGGTTGTTGAATATCCGTATGGCATTGGTCCCCATCTTTTGCATCAGGGAGAAGTCTCCCTCGCCGGGTTCGTCGGGGTCTTGGATGCCGTTGCGGTTTTTATCCACCCAGGCTTCCTGGGGGGCGTCGATGAGTCTGTTGTGGTTGTCGTCGGCGTTCATCCAATCGTAGGAGGCTTCTTCCTTCCCGATTTTCGTGGGCAGGTAGGTCACGCCTTGGACGATGAACGGTTCCCCGTTTACGCGCAGACCCCAGTGGCCGTTCTCGTAGCGCACGAAACTCACGTGACCGCCCCGGCGCCCCACGATCGGAAGTTGGGAGAGATCGACGGGCGGTGGGCTCCGCTTGGAATCGACGGAAACGAGGCGTCCGGGCGACAAGCTCACCACGTTATTCGTCGGATCGCCGTTCACCATTGATTCGGTCCAAAGGAAGGCGTCCTCCAACTTGAGTTTCAGTTCGGGATGGGTCCTCGTCAAATTGATGATTCCGTCCAAGGCCGCCGGGGCCACCAGCCAGGTGAAACTTTTGTCCTTGGCCCAGCAGTAGGAATGGGGATGGAGAATGAGGGCGGCTTGATACGCTTTGATCGCTTGGAGGTATTGACCGCCCGCTTCGAGGGCTTTGGCGGTGAAAAGGAGTTTGACGCCGGCGTCATCCTGGGCCGTGGCCCAGGCGTAGAAGTCCGCTTCCGGGTCGCCCGAATTGACGTGCTGCCAGGCCGACGGTTTAATCAAACCCTTATCTTTTAACTTTTGGTATCGGGAATCGCCGTAGACCGAGAAATTGGGTTCGATTCCCAAGCCCATGGCGGCGGCCAAGCCTTTTTTGTCCCGAATCGTATAATGGAAATTAGGCGTTTTCAGACCCTGGAACTCGCCGTACTTTTCGAAGTCGATGATTTTCTCCGTACCGGAATCGGACAAGGAAAAGGATTTGGCTTCGGCGATTGAACGGCAGGCGGGACCCAGCAAAGCCATGAGGAGCATAACGCGGAAGAAACGTCCGAAAAAATGGTTGTTCATTGGGTTGTCCTTTCGATGAGGGGTAGGTGGATATTATGTCAAAATTTACGAGGTCGTTCAGGGATTTCCGGCGACGGTATTTGGTATAGTCCCCGAAACTCCTACTCCTCCGGGAGGTCCCGTGGCGTTCGATTCAGAAAACCATTCCTTTTATTTTCCGGCGAAAATTATTCAATCGTTTTATCTGATATGCGCGTTCTCCATCTGAATACGGAACGAACCTGGCGTGGGGGGGAACGACAGACGTTTTGGTTGGCGGAAACTCTGTCGCGGCGGGGTCACGAAAGCCGGCTGGCTTGCCGCCCCGAAGGTCCCCTGGCGGCGAAGGCGAAGGAACGGGGCCTCGCCGTTTTTCCCTTATCGCCTTCATTTGAGTTCGACCTTTTCGCGGCGCGGCGGATCCGGCGGCATTTGCTGGAAACGGGAACGGACATCCTGCACGCTCACACCGGCCACGCCGTCGGGTTGGGGGCAATGGCCGTGCGCGGCACGGACGTAAAACTGGTGGTTACGCGGCGAGTGGATTTTCCGTTGAAGGTGGACGTTTTTTCGAGATGGAAATACGGACGCGCCCATGCCGTGGCCTGTATTTCCGGCTGGGTGCGGAAAATGGTATTGGACGGCGGCGTGCCCGAGGGAAAAACCGTCGTCATCCCCAGCGGGATCGATCCGACGGGCTATCCGTTGGAGGCGGATCGGGACCGTCTTCGCCGGGAGCGGGGTGTGGATTTGAAAGAGGTCGTCCTAGTCCACGTGGGCGCTCTCGTTCCTCACAAGGACCAGGCCGTCCTGCTCCGAGCGGTCGAACGCGCGGCGCGGGAGGTTCGCCGGTTCCGGTTGATCCTTTTGGGCGACGGCCCTCTGAGAAAAACCTTGGAGCAATTGGCGCGGGACCTCGGCATCGCCGATCGAACCGTTTTCATGGGAAATATTTCGGACGTTTTGGCTTATACCGCACTGGCGGACCTCTTCGTCTTTTCATCCAAGGAGGAGGGCCTGGGCACGGCGCTTTTGGATGCCCTCGCGGTGGGAGTCCCCACGGCGGCCACGGCCGCCGGAGGCATTCCCGATATCTACGGCGGCCCCGACGCCCCGGAACTCTCACCTCCGGGAGATCCGGAGGCCCTGGCCCGGAACATTCTCTCCGTCTTGAACGACCCCGAGGAAGCCCGCCGCCGAGCCGAGCGCGGCCGCCAGCGGATCGCCTCCGGGAAGGNNGACCGTCGAGGCAATGGCGGATGGTTATGAGGTCCTCTATAGGAAGGTGTTGTCTCAATGAAGTTGAGCGCCATCCTCATCACTCGGAACGAAGAAAGGGACCTGCCCGCCTGTCTGGAGAGCCTGAAAGGGTTGGCGGAGGAGATCGTCCTGGTGGATTCCCATTCCGACGACCGCACGCGGGAGATCGCCGCGGCGGCGGGCGCCCGCGTGTTCGAAAAGGATTTCTCCGGCTACGGCGCCCAGAAACGGTTTGCCTTGGAACAGGCCACGGGCGAGTGGGTTCTGAACGTGGACGCCGATGAACGAATCACGCCCGAACTTGCGGCCGAAATCCGCTCAATCCTCTCCGGACGGCCGACGGAAAACGGCTACGAAATCCCTTTCCGACTCTTTTTCATGGGCCGACGGCTGCGGTTCGGCCGCGGCGCGCGGGAGAGGCATTTGCGCCTTTTCCGTCGGATCAAGGGGGGATATCCCGAGCGGTCCGTCCACGAAGGAATCGTCGTGGAAGGTCCCGTGGGGCGCCTCAAGGGCGCGGNNCGACCATCACAGCTATCGGGATTTCTCCGAGTATCTGCGCAAGTGTGATGAATACACCGCTCTTCTCGCGGCCAAGAAGCGCGCCTCGGGCGGGAGGTTCACCCCCTGGATGCATTTGCGGTTGCCTTGGGAGTTCTTTGCCCGTTACTTTTTGAAGGGGGGATTCCTGGACGGGAGCCCCGGATTCGTCTATGCGGCGTTGAGCGCCTATTACGCTTGGCTCAAACAGGCGCGGTTGATGGAACCAATTGATGAACATTGAGTTGATCCCATTGAGGTGTCCTTCATGATATTCGAATTGGCGTTGGCGATGGTCGCATTGGCGGTTTTGGGTCTTTCCGCCCGATGGAACTGGTGGCGCTCCTCGGCGGGGGGGATTCCGGTCCTCATGTACCACAAAATCGGCGACCCGCCGGCGGGATCCA
>PMLF01000176.1 GCA_003158755.1 Elusimicrobiota bacterium
GATTGCCGTGGTCGTGGTGGAGGATGATTTCTACGTCCTTGATTTCATGAGGTTCACCCTGGAGCAGAACGGCTACGAGGTGTTCGGCGCGCCGGACGGCATCGAGGGTCTGGACCTCATCCGCCGGCACCATCCGTGCATCGTCATCCTGGACCTGATGCTTCCCCGCAAGGACGGTTTCTCCATCCTGAAGGACATGAGCGAGGATGCGTCCATCTCCGACATTCCCGTCGTTGTGGTCAGCGCCTACACCGCCAGCGAGTCCACCCGGCGCCTGGTGACCTCCCAGAAGAACGTGAAGGAAGTTTTCACCAAGCCCGTCCGATCCAAAGATTTCATCCAGCGCGTCAAAGAGATCGCTCCCGTTTGATTCCTCCGATTCCCGCCCTCTTTAGGTCAAACCCTTGATGAACGATGTCATGGAAGAAAGGCGCATCGTCCGGGATGTTTTGTCCGGAAACCGGGAGTCCTTCGCCCTTTTGGTCCGCGCGCACGAGGGGCTGGTAAGGTCTCTCTGCCTGTCGATTTTGCGGAACTCCGCGGAGGCCGACGACGCCGCCCAGGAGGTTTTCGTCAAGGCCTTCAAAAGCCTGGGGAGTTTCCGTTCGGACGCCTCCTTTTCCAGCTGGATGTATCGAATCGCTTATCGCCACTGCGTGGACGTCATCCGGTCCGGGCGGCGGCGCCGGACGGAGGCCCTGGACGCCATGGACGTCGACCAGTTTCGCGAGCGGACGTCCTCGACCGATGACCGGTTGGACGTGCGGCGTGCGCTGGAGCTCCTCTCCCCCGACGAACGGATGGTCCTAACCCTCCGGGAAGTCCAAGGGTTGACCTACGAAGAGATCTCCGAGGTCCTGGAGGTGTCCTTGGACGGCGTGAAAGGGCGTTTGAAGCGCGCCCGCCGTTCTTTGCAGGAAAAAGCGAGACACCTTTTTCAAGTTTCAAACGTCTAAAGAACAGAGAGAATCCCATGGACCACGACGCCCTAAAAGAACGTATTTTCCTTTACCATGACGGGGAACTCCCGGAGGCCGAAAAGGCACGGGTGGAATCCCATTTGGCGGCATGCCCGGAGTGCTCCGCCGCCCTGGCGTCCTGGCGGAAAGCCGCGGCGGAGATATTCCCCCGATCCGCTGTGGAACTTTCGGAGGACTTCGTCCAAGGCGTCATGGCGAGGATCGCCGAAGAGCCCGTGGCGGCAGGCGGTTGGCGGGCGTTCCGGGATCGGTGGAGCGTTTTTGCGGCTCCCCGGTGGGCGTTGACGGGGGCGGCGGTCCTGGGGTTGGCGGCCGCCTTGATCTTCTCTTTCCCCGGTCGACCGGCGACCGGTGAGGTGAAAGCCGAAGCGAAGTTCCTTTCGGAGCTCATGGAGAGTCCCGCGGAAGGGGAAGGATTCGGGACCTCCATCGAAAATTATCTTCTCCAAGGAGAATGAATCCATGAATCTGAAACGAGCGGTTCGCGTCGTCTTATCGGCCTTTTTCTCTCTGGTCCTGTCGACCGCCGTTCTTCGCGCCGATCCGAAGGGCGATGGAGCAGGAAAGGATTGGGAAGCGCACCGCGAGGCGCATTTCAAGGAAATGAGGGACAAGCTCGGCCTGAGCCCGGACCAGGAAAAACAATTGCAGGAAAACCGAAAAACGAATCAGGGAAAGATGAAGGCTCTCCGCGAGGAAAACCAAACCAAGCGTGAGGCGTTGCGGACGGAGTTGGAGAAGCCGGACCTCGATATAGCGCGGATCAACGCTCTCAAGGCGGAGCTCAAGGACGTTCACAACCGGATGGACGATCAGCGTTTGGACGGGATCTTGGCGGTACGAAAAATTCTCACGCCTGATCAGTTCAAAAAATTCAGTGAAATGATCCGCGAGGGAGAAGGAAAAGGCGGCCCGGACCACGGCAAGGGTTTGCCGCATCACCGCGAGGGTTCCCCCGAAGAAGAATAGGGGCGGTTTCTTCCATCCCGCTCACCCTGAGCTTGTCGAAGGGGGAGCCGGTCGCCTCGACAATCCTTCGTGCTTCGACAGGCTCTGCACGAGCGGTTGCTGCGAGTCAAGAAACGATAATTGGTTTAAGTTTCCGGCGCGGGCCGGGACGTCCTTCGGGACGATCCCGGCCCGCTTTCGTTTTTGAATGGTACAATCAAATCTTTTCGGGGAGGAATGACGGCGTGAGCGTATCGTTGGCCAAGGCGTTCGACGACGGGGTGGACGCGGCGCGCCGGGGTTGGCGCGGAGTGGTGTGCTATGTCCTGGTGAAGTGGGCGTTCGTCGGGTGTCTGGGTGTCCTCTTCCTCGGAACGGTGGCGGCGGCTCTTTGGACGGGGTTCAATAAAGCGGTGCCAGCTTCCTTAATCGGGAGCATTCATAAACTCCTCTCGTCGCTCCGGGAGGCGGCGGCTTCTCACGGGGGGGATACCTCCTCCGCTCTTTCCGCCGCGTTCCAAGGACAACCGGCCTTCCATTGGGGCGGCGCCCTCGCTGTTTTCTTCGCGGGGGGAGCGGTATTGCTCTGCCTTGGATTGGCGGGACACGTGTGGGGAGAGGCCGCCAAGGCGTCCTACGTCGCCCGCCTGGTAAGCGGCGGGTCTCCCCGGTGGATGGAATTCTTCGCGGGAGGCAACCGCTTTTTTTGGCGGTCGCTCCGCTTGCTGGGTCTCTACGCGGTCTTGACGCTCCTGTTGATGATCGCCTGGATCGCGCCGGCGGCGGTCCTCGGCATTACGGCGGGCAAGGCGGGCGTCGCGGCGGCGGTCTTTTGGATCGCGGCCGGTTTGGTCGCCCTGGTTTACGTCATGACCCGGTGGTCCTTCGGGCTGTCTTCCCTGGTGGTCTCGGACCTTTCTCCCAGGGAGTCTCTCCGGCGCAGTTGGTCGGCGACCCGCGGAGCTTTTTGGAGGGCCTTCGGTCTTTTCGCCCTTTACTTGGCGGCATTTTGCGGGTTGGAAATAGGTTGTTTGCTCGCGGGATGGCTTTTGATCCGCTCTCTTGGCGCCGCGGGAGTCGTCTTGACTCAGATCACGGTCTATGGGGTCAATTACTTCGGCGGTTTCGCTTTGTATGGGATGCTGATATCGTTTTATATGCAAAGGACCGAATCCGACGGAGGTTTTGATCCGGAGGGAGATAGTACCGGAATTTCTTTTTAGCCCAGATCCCCGCGTAGTCCACTCCGATCCTCTCGGAAACGCCCACGCGTCGCGGACGAAACCCGTCGTCGGCCAGGAAAAGGCCCGAGGCCCGGTCCGTCAAATCAAGGCCGTTTTCCCGGCGAGTCACCTTCAACCACCGGCAAAGCCGCCCGGGCCCATACAAGGTGTTGGGGTTCCCCAACGGTAATATTTCCGCTCCCCGCAACAGGACCGCTCCCGCGGTTCCCTTTCGTTCGGTCACCACGTTCATGCAATGGTGCATCCCGTATACCAAGAAGACGTAAAGTTTCCCCGGCGGTCCGAACATGACGGAGGACCTTCCCTGGGGTCCGAAACGGGCGTGGGATGCCGCGTCGCGGCCGTCCAAATAGGCCTCCGTCTCGACGATGCGCGCCCGTTTCCGGCCCCGCACTAGAACTTTGCCCAGCAATTCCCTCGCGACCGTTTTCGTCGGCCTGGAAAAAAAGGAAAGGGGGAGCCTTTTCATGAATGCCATTTTATCAAGGTCCGAACCTCGGCGGGGCGTTATGGAAAATGGCAGAATTTGATTATGCCGAAAAATGTCCTGTTGATCCTGGCGGAAGGGTTCGAGGACGTGGAAGCCGTGACGGCGGTGGACGTTCTGCGACGGGCGGGGGTGTCCGTGACGACGGCGGGCCTCTCGGAAGGGCTCGTGACGGGAAGCCGCGGGACCCGCGTATCGCCCGACGAGACGTTGGAGAAGGCGAAGGGCGGCGAGTGGAACGCACTGGTCCTCCCCGGCGGCGGCAAGGGAGCCGATAACCTGGCGGCTTCTCCGGTTGTGAGGGATTTGATTTTGAAATTTCATAAGGCCGGAAAGGTGGTGGCCGCCATTTGCGCGGCCCCGGCCGTGGTGCTGGCTCCCGTCGGCATCCTGGAGGGAAAAAAGGTCACGGGATTCCCCGGGACCGAGGGCGGGTTCCCTTCGTCCTCCGTGGTTTCGACGGACCCGGTGGTGGTGGACGGAAATTTGATCACCAGCCGCGCCCTGGGGACGGCCCTGGCCTTTTCCCTGGCCCTGGCGGAAAAGCTCGTCGGCCGGGAAACGTCGGAGAAAGTCCGCCGGTCCGTGCTTGGATAAGCGGTCATTTCAAAATTCCTTGAAAATGATCAGGTCCTTTCGGAGTCCATTTACCCGCTCACCCTAAGCTTGTCGAAGGGTGGGCCAAGAGGGTCGATGATATAGGTTTTCGTCCTTCGACAGGCTCAGGACGAGCGGATGTAGTAGTTATAAATATTCTTATAAGACAAACGGAGGTTCCCGCTTGCCCGACGTCCTCATTCTGTCCCGCTGCCAGTTCGCCTTGACCATCATGTTCCATTACCTTTTCCCTCCGTTGACCATCGGGCTCGGCGCCCTGATGGTGATCATGGAAGGCCTTTTCCTCAAGACCCGCGATCCCCTCTACGAAAAAATGGCCCGTTTCTGGACGGGCCTCTTCGCCGTCAGCTTCGCCCTGGGCGCGGTCACCGGCGTCGTCATGGAGTTCCAGTTCGGGACCAACTGGGCCC
>PMLF01000321.1 GCA_003158755.1 Elusimicrobiota bacterium
CTTCTGGATGTACCGCATCAACACCCGGACCTTCCAGCACATCAACCGCGACGAATCCATCGGCGGGTCGGACGCCCACTCGGACGACTTCGAAACCCGCAAGCTCTCCGAACTCTATGCCCCTGCGTTGGACCCCGCCGGCAAGGAGAAGATCTCCGAAGAGATGCTGGGCCAAATCCCCGTCTTCAAATCCGAGGTCAAGGCCACGGTCAACGACGTGGACTATCCCAAGAAAATCTTCTGGACCCGGCGGGACAACGGCCTCTTGATCAAGCAGGAGTCCTACTCCCAGTCCGGGACGCTGATGCAGACAGCCTACTTCCTGACGTTCACCGTGATCGACGGGCGTTACATCCCCGTCAAACAGATGTTCATCGACGAGTTCGAGAAGGGAAACAAGACGATCGTGGACATCTCCAACATTGTCTCCAAGAAACTGGACGACGGGATCTTCACCAAACCCTACCTGGAAAACCTGAGCAAATGAGCCGACGGGTCCTTCTCGCCGCCGGGTTCTTTTTAGCCGCGGGGGCCCGCCTGGCCGCCGGCGAGATCAACGAGAACGACCTGTTCTCAAGTCCCGTCTTGTCCACCCGGCCTTCCGTCGAAGCTTCCTCCGCCGAGGAAAAGCCCTCGGTCAAGTTCTCCGGCGCCGTCACCAGCGTCGTCGCGTTGGACGGGGTCCGGGGGTCCACGGAAAATATCCACCATTCCTTCCTCGTCGGAAACGGTTTCCTGGACGCCAGGATGAAGAACGACATGAAGGCCTTCGCGAACCTGGAAACCCAGATCGATCCCCAAGCCAGCACCACGACCACGTTCTACGTCCGGGAGATGTTCTTCGATTTCAACCTGGACCGCCGCGTGTATGTCCGCACGGGAAAGCAGGTCCTCCAGTGGGGTCGATGCACCCTCTGGAACCCCACGGACCTGGTCAACGTGGAGAAGCCGACCTTCATCCGCAAGATCGGCTACCGCGAAGGCGCCTACGGCCTGAAACTCCACGCCCCCTTTGGGGCCGAACAAAACATTTACGGATTTCTGGACACGGGCAACGCTCCCACGACGGACAAGCTGGGCGGCGCCCTGAAATACGAGTTCCTCGTGGGCCGGACCGAGATGGCGTTTTCGGGTTGGGCCAAGAAAACCTACAACCCCGTCGCGGGCTACGACTTTTCCACCCGGGTCGGCGACGTGGACATCGTGGGCGAGGCCAGCGTGTCCAAGGGGGACAACGTCAAGAAAGTCTTTTTGGACGACGGATTTTTGGACGTGCGTCGGAATGAAAAAGAATGGGCGCCGCTCGCCGCCGTGAACGTGTCCAAAGGGTTTCCGCTGGGGAATTTTAACGATCGATTGAAAGTGGCGGGGGAGTTCTTCTACAACCAGCCCGGTTACCAAAAGCATTTCTTTGACGATGCTTCGGTCTACCCGTTGCGCAACTCCCTCGCCATTCCGTCGGCACCCCCACCCGCCTCGACCAAGGCCGGATTGCTCCTGGCGGACAACCTTTACACGATGAATTATTTTTCGAAGTATTACGGGGCGCTTTTCACCAGCGTCGGACGGTTCATCGTCACGGACATGACCCTGAACATGAACTACATCCGCAACATCGACGACGGCACGGGCATCGTCTCCGCCGGGGTCACCTACACGAACCTCGCCGACCTGACCCTGGGCGCGCTGGTGAACCTGTTGACCGGCCCCCGGAACGGCGAATACACCACCCTGAAAGCCGTCTACGACGTGCAGCTGACCGCCGGTATTTCCTTCTAACCAACCCCAAGGCAAAAGTAAAAAGGTAAAAGGAAAAAGTAAGGAACAAGGCTCAATTAAATAGATTTCCTAGCTCCCAAAAGATCAGGTAAAGGAGTGCCTTTTGGCCTCCNNTCGAGGGGGATTTGATTTTTGGCGTCAACCGACGGAGAAATCCCCCCTCACCCCCCTTTTTCAAAGGGGGGAACACCTGGCGGGAACAAACATCATTTTTCACCGTTTTGGTGAAGCCGCTCCGACGGAGAATTAACTTTACGTGAGGATTTGGGCTAACTTCTTTTTGCCTTTCTTTTCTACAGCGTTTTCATATCGATGACGAAGCGGTAGCGGACGTCGCTTTTGACGACGCGGTCGTAGGCTTTGTTGACGTCGGCCATGGGGATCACTTCCACGTCCGCCTGGACTGTGTGGGCGGCGCAGTGGTCGAGCATCTCCTGAGTTTCGCGGATGCCTCCGATGAGGGAGCCGGAAATCTTCCGGCGCAGCATGATGAGGGGAAAAGCGGCCACGGACAGCGGCGTGGGGGAGGCGCCCACCAGGATCAACGTTCCGTCCCGACGGAGGAGAGAGACCGCCCGGTTGAGGTCGTGGGGGGCCGACACCGTGTCGATGATGAAATCCAATTCGCCCGTAAAGGCGGAGACCTTGGCGGCGTCGGAGGTCGGGACGAAGTGGTGAGCGCCTAAGCGTTTGGCTTCCGATTCCTTGGCGGGAGTGGAGCTTAAGACCGTGACTTCGGCTCCGAGGGACGCGCCCAGCTTCACCGCCATGTGCCCCAAGCCGCCCAACCCCAGGACGCCGAGCCGGTGTCCTTTTCCGACCTTCCAGTGCCGGAGGGGGGAATAGGTCGTGATGCCGGCGCAAAGCAGCGGCGCCGCTTTCTCCGGTGAAAGTCCGGCCGGGACCTTGAGGACGTACCCCTCATCCACGACGATTTGGGACGAGTAGCCGCCGTAGGTCCGCGTCTTCTCGTCTTTCTCGAGGTCGTTGTAGGTGAAGACGGTTCCCCCGTCCGTGTGGCAGAACTGTTCCCGGCCTTCCTTGCATTCGGGACAGGTGCGGCAGGAGTCGACGAAGCAGCCGACGCCGACGAGGTCTCCCGGCTTGAAGCGCGTCGCGCGCGAGCCCGCGCGGGCCACGCGTCCGACGATCTCGTGGCCGGGGACCATGGGAAACAGGGCCTCCCCCCATTCTCCCCGGGCGGCGTGGATGTCGCTGTGGCAGATTCCACAATATTGGATGTCGATCAAAACATCCTTGTCTCCCGGTTCCCTTCGTTCGAAACGGTAGGGCGTGAGCGGCGCTCCGGCGCGGTCGGCGGCGTATCCTCGGACTGAGATCATGGTCGTTCCTCCATCTATGATGGCCCTTCAGGCTCAACGGACGCCTTGAAGGTCCATTGATTGCCTGTATATGTTATCAAAGCCCGACTTGAACCCGACGGGAAGTCCTCTATACTTGTCTCAGGTATGATAATTTCCGGCGGAGGGTGATCATGAAGATTAAGGAACTCAGCATCGGTATGCGCGTGGAGCATCCGCACCACGGGATGGGCGTGGTCAAGTCCCTGTCCGAGCGGTTGGCGGAAGTGGATTTCAACGGGATGGTGAAGTCCATCGACCCCGAAGTCGGCGGCCTGGAGCCTTTCGAGCCCAAAGCGGAGGTGAAGGGACTCGACGTCCCGCTCAAGGAATTCATCGCCCGGACCGTCGAGGCCGTGGCCAGGGAACTGAACTTGACGCCGCCCGAAAAAGACGAGATCGTCCGGGAATTGGCCCTTCGGTGGCGCGAAGGGACGCTGATTATGAAACCGTCCGATCCCGGTCTTCAGCCCAAGGAAGTCCCCTTGGAAACGTTCTTCCACAAGATCGTGATGATGCGCAACAACCTGCGGGTGCTGGAGCAGAAGGTCAACGGCCACCCGGGCCTCTCCGACGCCGACAAGGTGGAGCTCCAGCAGTACATCTCCCGCTGCTACGGGTCCATGACCACGTTCAATATCCTCTTCAAGGATCGCGGGGACCAGTTCTCGTCGAAGGATGAATGATCCTTGGGGTGAAAATAATCCTTTCCTTTCCGGGGGAATCTGTTACAATGAGCGCGTAAGATCGAAGTTTGGTTTCTGACGTCAGCGACGCACAATTAATGCGAACCGCACAGGACCCGAAAAACGGCCTGCGCGGTTTTTTGCTTCAAGGGCGTTTCTAAACCCTGCTTCAAATAAGGTCTTACGCTAAGGAGCTTCAAATGAAAGGTACCGTGAAATGGTTCAACGCCTCCAAGGGGTTCGGTTTCATCACCCCGGAGAATGGCTCGGAAGACGTGTTCGTTCACTTTTCCGCGATCCAAATGGATGGTTACAAGTCCCTGACCGATGGTCAGGCCGTGGAGTTCGACACCACGACCGGCCCCAAGGGGCTTCAAGCCGTCGGCGTCAAGTCCGCCTAAACCGCGTTGACCCGAATCCCCCCGCCCTTCACCGGGCGGGGGGATTTTTTTTTGAGTTTCAGCGGAAAAGGAAGATGGCCATGAGCTGCGCGGATAGCACGCGCAGGACCATGGTCAGGGGATACACCGTGGCGTAGGCGATGGACGGGGCGTCGGAGGGGGTTTGGGTGTTGGCGAAAGCGAGAGCCGGAGGATCGGTCATGGCTCCCGACAGGAGGCCGCAGAGGCTGAGGTAGTTCAACTTCAGGAAGGCCCTGGCGGAGAAACCGACGGTGAGCACGGGAACCATCGTGAGGAGGGCGCCGTATCCGATCCAGGCGAGGCCCGGCCCTTTAAGCAAAACGGCGAAGAACCCTTCGCCGGCGCTCAAGCCCACGCACGAGAGGAACAGGATGATCCCGATTTCCCGGAGCATGAGGTTGGCGCTTTGCGAGATGAAGAAGTTCAACCGGCCGACCCGTCCGATCCGGGAGAGGAAGATCGCCATCAAAAGGGGTCCCCCCGCGGTGCCCAGCTTCACCGCCGCCGGCACGCCGGGCAAACGGAAGGGAACGGCGCCCACCGCGACGCCGAGCAGGATTCCGACGAAGACGGACAGGACCTGGGGATGGTCGAGGGCTTCCAGGGAATCTCCCAGGCTCTCGGCGGCGGCCGCGATGCCGTCCTCGGTGCCCACCACCACGAGCTTGTCGGCGAAGTTCAGCCGGATGTTCGGGGTCCCCGCGAAATTGAAGTCGCCCCGGATCACCCGCCCGACCACCACGCCGAACCGGTCGTGGAGCATCAGGCTCCCGATGGACGACCCCGGAATGCCCCGGCGGGTCACCACGATGCGGCGCGTCACCAAATCCCCCGGGAGGGACCTTAAATCGATTTCGCTCGACCGCCCGACGGCGGCGATGAAGGCGTCCACTCCCCCTTTCTTTCCCACCGCCTGAAGGATGTCCCCGCGCCGCAGGACCGTGTCCTCGTCGGCGGTTCCCATATGGTCTCCGCGCAAAAGGCGGGTGATGACGACGCCGAACCCGCCGAACCCCGGGATATCCTTGACCCGCGTTCCGTCCATGTCCTTGTCTTCGACGATGATGCTCCTCGATACGACGTTCCGTATTTCCTCTTCCCGTTCCCTGGAGAAGGCCGTCGCTTCCTCTGTCGGCGAGACGCGAAAAAAGAGCCGGATAATCCCCATGGTCAGGATGACCCCGAGTATGCCGAAGGGATAAGTCACCGCGTAACCCAATCCGGCGAGCCGGGCGGCTTCCGCCGTGAAGCGGGGGGAAAGCCCCAAGGCCTGCTGGGCCGCCGCGAGGCAGGGGGTGTTCGTCGTGGCTCCCGCGAAGAGGCCCAGTGCGGCGGGAGCCGATAAAATGCCCAAGGCGTGGAACGCCACCGTCACCGCGATTCCAAAGGTGATGATCGCGACGGCGAGGAGGTTCAGGGTCAGCCCCTGACGCTTGAGCGAGTCGAAGAATCCCGGGCCCGCCTGCATGCCGATGGTGTAGACGAAGAGGACCAGGCCGAAGTCCTGGGCGAAGCCCATGACGACCGGATCGGCGGTCATCCCGGCGTGGGCCAGGAGGATGCCTGAAAAGAGCGTCCCCGCGATCCCCAGCCCGACGCCGCGGATCCGGACGTTCCCGATCACGAGTCCTAAGGAGGCCGTCAACGCCAGGACGAAAATCGATTGGGCGACGCCGGAGCCCGTGAACAGCGTGTAAAACCAGTCCATAATCAAGTCCCCTTAGAAACTATTTCTAAATCCCGTCATTCCGGCGAAAGCCGGAATCCAGGGTTCAAAGCTTTCTTCGAGAACCCGCCCCAAACCCTGGACCCCGGCTTTCGCCGGGGTGACGTCAACTGATATCCGAGATGAAGCAAATGGTTTGGTTACCCGGCCTCCCATCGAGCCATGCTAAAATAACCTTCCGGTTTCGTCAATTTATTGCTTTCCTTCATGGGAAGGGTCTTAGACCCTCCCCTACGAGAAATCACAAGAAATTACTTGGGAGAAAAATGAATTCCGATCTTCGATCGCTATTGAACGAGCGCATCCTTGTCCTGGACGGGGCCATGGGAACGTCCATCCAAAAATTCAACCTCAAGGCCGAGGATTTCGGCGGGCCCCATTACGAGGGCTGCAACGAAAACCTTCTTCTCACTCGGCCCGATGTCATCGCCTCCGTCCATGAAGGGTATTTGAAGGCGGGCGCCGACATCATTGAAACGGACACGTTCGGGACCACGGGGATCGTTTTGGCCGAATACGGGCTTCAGGACAAAGCCTTCCCGCTTTCCAAAAAAGGCGCCGAGCTGGCGAAAGGTTTGGCCAAGAAATATTCGACCCCGGACAAGCCGCGTTTCGTCGCCGGGTCCATGGGACCGACGACGAAAAGCCTCTTCATCACCCGCAACGTGACCTTCGACGAATTGACGGCGTCCTTCCGCGAACAGGCCTCGGGGCTGATCGAAGGCGGGGCGGACCTCCTCCTGATCGAGACCTGTCAGGACACCCTCAACATCAAAGCCTGCCTCATCGGCATCGATCAGGCGTTCGCCTCGACGGGCCGTAAAATCCCCGTGGCGGTATCCGCCACCATCGAGACGATGGGGACGACGTTGGCGGGCCAGGGAATTGAAGCTCTTTACTATTCGCTGCAGCAGCGGGACCTCCTTTATATCGGCCTCAACTGCGCCACGGGGCCGGATTTCATGACGGACCATCTCCGCACCTTGTCCGAAGTCAGCCGTTTCGCCGTGGCGGCCGTGCCCAACGCGGGCTTGCCCGACGAAGAAGGCCGGTACAACGAGACCCCGGAAATGGTCGCCAAGAAGCTCGAGCGCTTCGTGGACCAAGGCTGGATCAACGTGGTGGGCGGCTGCTGCGGTACGGGCGCGGAACATATCCGCCTCATGGCCGAGATGGTGAAGGGGAAGAAACCCCGGCGGATCGAGCCCAAGACCCGCGTCGCCTTCTCGGGCCTGGAACCGTTCACGGTCACGGACGAGGCGCGGCCGGTGATCGTGGGCGAGCGGACCAACGTCATCGGCTCAAGGCTTTTCAAAAACATGATCGTCGAGGAAAAGTTCGAGGAGGCTTCCGAGGTCGCCCGCCGACAGGTGCGCTCGGGGGCCCAGGTCATCGACGTCTGCCTGGCCAATCCGGACCGGGACGAGCCCAAGGACATGGAGCGGTTCCTGGACTTCGTCACCCGCAAGGTGAAGGTCCCGCTCATGATCGACACCACCGACGCCAAGACCCTCGAGATCGCCCTCAAGAAGTGCCCGGGCCGGTCCATCGTCAACTCCATTAATTTGGAAGACGGAGAATCCCGCTTCGCCAAGATGGCGCCTCTCCTGGCCGCCTACGGCGCGGCCGTCGTCGTCGGCTGCATCGACGAGGATAAAACTAACGGGATGGCGGTGACTCGGGACCGGAAGCTCGCCGTCGCCCGACGGAGCTTCGAGCTTTTGACGAAGAAATACGGTTTGGAACCCGAAGACCTGATCTTCGACGCCCTCGTTTTCCCCGCCGCTTCCGGCGACGTCAAATACGCCGGTTCCGCCGGTGAGACCATCGAAGGAATCCGTTCGATCAAGGAAGCGTTGCCGCGATGCAAGACGATCTTGGGCGTCAGCAATGTTTCTTTCGGATTGCCGGAGGCGGGCCGGGAAGTTTTGAATGCGGTCTTCCTTCACCACTCCGTTCAGTCCGGGTTGGACCTGGCCATCGTCAACGCCGAGAAACTGGCGCGGTATCCGTCGATCCCCGAGGAGGAGAAAAAGCTGGCGGACGATTTACTCTTTTCCACCGCGGAGACGAACAAGGCCGCCATCGACGCTTTCGCCGCTCATTTCCGGGAAAAGAAAGTCGTCCAGAAGGCCGACGACCGGGCCGCCTTGCCCGTCGACGAGCGGTTGGCCCGAAACGTCGTCGAAGGATCCAAAGAGGGGCTGACCAACGACATCGATGTTCTCCTCGGCCAAGGGCGAACGCCCTTGGAAATCGTTAACGGGCCGCTCATGAAAGGGATGGACGAGGTGGGCCGGCTATTCGGAAAAAACGAAATGATCGTGGCCGAGGTGCTCCAATCGGCGGAGGTCATGAAGGCCGCCGTGGCCCACCTGGAACCCCGCATGAGCAAGGCGGATCGCGCCGCCCGGGGCAAGATCGTCCTGGCCACGGTCAAGGGCGACGTGCACGACATCGGGAAAAACCTGGTGCACATCATTTTGAAGAACAACGGGTTCAACGTGGTCGATTTGGGGATCAAATGCCCGCCGGAGGATTTGGTCAAGGCCGTGGCCGAGCACAAGCCCGACATGATCGGGCTCTCGGGGTTATTGGTCAAGTCCGCCCAGATGATGATCGCCACCGCCGACGATTTGAAAGCGGCCGGTGTGGACCTCCCCATCCTGGTGGGCGGCGCCGCGCTGTCGGAAAAGTTCGCCGCCGTCAAAATCGCCCCCGCCTACGGCGGGGACGTCTTCTACGCCAAAGACGCCATGAGCGGCTTGGAACTCGCCAACCGCCTCATCGAGCGCCGTTCGGCGCTGGTCGAGGAAAACCATAAAAGGCAGGAAGCGCTTCGGGCGGGGACGGCCCCGGCGTCGGTGGAGTCGGCCAAAGGGCCCGTCGTCCCCAACCGTTCTTACGAGCCGCCGCTTCCGCCGGACCTCAAGGCCCACGTAGTCGACGATTTCAGCGTCGAGGACATATTTCGATACGTGAATCCGATCATGTTGTTCGGGAGGCACCTGGGGCTCCGGGGGCGTCTGGAGGAATTGCTGGAAAAGAAGGACGAGAAGGCGGTGAAGCTGCACGCTGAAGTTCGCGCGCTCCAGGACGAGATTCTGGCCAAGAAACTGATTCGGGCCAAGGCTGTTTGGAAGTTCTTCCCCGCGCAGGCGGAGGGAGAAAAATTGATACTGCTTGATTCTCCGAACGGCGCCGTTGTTGAGACGTTTACGTTCCCTCGTCAATCGAAAGGGGAGCTTCTCTGCCTCAGCGATTTCGTCCTGCCCCGCTCCGCCGGGAAGACGGATTACGTCTGCCTTTTCGTGGTGACCTGCGGGGGCGGCGTGCTGGAATTGTCCAGGACGTGGCGGGAGAAGGGGGACTACTTCAAGTCCCACGCCCTGCAATCCATCGCCATCGAAAGCGCGGAAGGGTTCGCGGAGCTGCTGCATGAGAAGATCCGCGCCATGTGGGGTTTTCCGGACCCCAAAGAATCGGCGATGAGGGATAAATTCCAGGCCAAGTATCGAGGTTTGCGCGTGAGCTTCGGATATCCCGCCTGCCCCGCCCTGGAGGACCAGTCAAAACTGTTCCGCCTGCTGGATCCCGAGGGACGCATCGGCGTCCGGCTCACCGACGGTTTCATGATGGACCCCGAGGCTTCCGTGTCGGCCCTGGTGTTCCATCACCCCGAAGCCCGCTATTTCAGCGTCGGCGAATAAAAAAGGTAACTACTCAGGTCCCCTCCCCTGCTTGCGTAAGTCGTCATACCGGCGAAAGCCGGTATCCAGGGTTTGAACCGGCTTCTTAGAATCCGTTTTACAGCCTGGACCCCGGCTTTCGCCGGGGTGACAATCCTTAATTGAACTGCATTGGGGTTAACCTGAGTAGTTACTAAAAAAGGCCGTCCCCCCGACGGGAGGACGGCCTTTTCGTAACTAATAGATCAGAACGAAAGCCCGATCCCCGCCAGGAACTGGGAGCCGGTCTCGGTGATGGTGTCGGTTTCCCCGGCGTAGCCCCGGTTGAAGGAGAAGGTGTTCATCCAGAACCGTCCTTCGACGAAGAGGGTCAGAGGGTCCACCGGACGGAACCGCACGCCCACGGGTACGCGGAACAGGAAGCCGGGCTCGGTCTGGCTCAACAGCCTCCCGCCGTACATCGGGAGGACGCTCGACGTTATGGTGTTGATGGACAATCCCATGCCCAAGCCGAAGTAGGGGATGACCCGCTCTCCCGTCGGAAACCGCAACATCAGATCCCCGGACATTTCGAAGGTTCCCACTTGGAGGAAATTTTGGGGCAGGTTCACGGGGATGAGGTACCCTCGGATGGTCGGCGGTTGCAGCAGGGTCCCGTGGTTGAATCCCGACATTTCGAAATCGCCGCCGAGGATCTCGCCGAAGCCTCCGACCCGCAAACCGACGACTCCCGCGGAATTCGTCGTCAAATTGCTCATCGTGACGCTTCCCATCGTCGCGTAGCTGAACGTCGCGTTCATCTTGGCGTTGCTGGCCCCGGCCAAAAAGTCCAGGTAGCCGTGAACGTTCTGGGGGCGAGAGGAGGGGGAACGGTAGGAGGCCTTCTGGGCGGGGGCTTCTTCCTCGGCCGGCGCGGCCGCGGCAGGTTGTGGCGGCGGCGCGTCGCTCCAAGTCTTCTTGACCTTGATGGTGGCGGCGGCGATGATCTCGTAGGTCTCGGTCTTGATGACGCGGGCGTTGATCTCCACGTTTCCGTAGGACTCGTCCTGAAGGGTCCCCGTGACGATGGCTTCCACGCCCAGCCCCTTCCCAAGCTTCTTGGCTTTCTCGGGATCGACGGACCCGGTGTTCTGGAACTCCAATTCCTTCATCACTTTTTCCACCATCCCCCGCTCGATGACGGTCATGTCTCCCAGCTCGACGAAACGGTTGGTGAGCTTTTCCGATACGACGCGCCCTCCCGTGGAGGACCGTCCGTCGATGTAGTCGAAGGTCAAGATGGCGATCTTTTTCTCCGAGAGTTTCTTGCCCGCCTTGGCGGAGAGTTTCACGGCCATGTCTTCATAGGGATCATCGCCCGCCAAGAGAGGTGAGGCGACCAGAAGGGAGGACAACAGCATCGACAACAGGTAAGTAAGACGTTTCATCGGGACCCCCAGATTTTGGGAACGAACGTTCTAATAATACAGCCGCGGGAAGGGAAAATCGAGTGGGAAAACGCATTTGATAAAATATTTACATGGAACCGATCTACTTCGATTACAACGACACCACGCCCGTCCGTCCTGAAGCGTTGGAGGCG
>PMLF01000063.1 GCA_003158755.1 Elusimicrobiota bacterium
CAAGAGCGCCGCCATGGCGGACATGGGAAGCGTGGAAAGGACCGGCGCAAAGAGGAGCACCGAAAGGAGGATGAACACCGCGTGGGTCATCGATGAGAGGGGCGACTTGGCGCCGAAGCGGATGTTCGCCGCCGTCCGGGCGATCGCGCCCGTGGCCGGGATGCCGCCGAAGAAAGGACAGAGGAGGTTCCCCGCGCCCAACGCCACCAACTCGGCGTCCGGGTCATGGTGCGTGCCTCCCATGCCATCCGCCACCACCGCGGACAAAAGAGATTCGATGGCGCCCAGCATGGCGATGGCGAACGCCGAGGGGACGAGGGCTTGGATGGTGCTCCAGGTCAGGGGCAAGGGCAGTCCGTCGGCCCCCGCAAAGTTCCACGGAAAACGGAACCCCGGAAGGGCCTGGGGGATCCCCCGCACCGTCACGCCATTTGCGACGCTCGAGAACCGACTGCCGATGGTGGCGATGGCGACGTTCGGAAAAACCCAATGAATGAGCGCCGCCGTCGCGGCCGCCAAGGGGAGGGCGACCAAGGGAGGCGGCACTTTTTTCGTCACCTTAGGCCAATAGATCAAGACCGCGAGGGTGAAAAACCCGAAGCCCATCTCCATGGGAGAAAAGGTCGGCGCCGCGTGGATCAAGGCCCCCACCCGCTCAAAATATTTATCCGGCATGCTCTTCACGGTGAGCCCGAAGAAGTCCTTCAGCTGGATGGTGGCGATCACCACGGCGATCCCGGAGGTGAACCCCGTCGTAACGGGATGAGGGATGTATTGGATCAACTGGCCCATGCGCGCCAGACCCATGAGAACCAGAAGGATCCCGGCCATGAGTCCCGCCATAAGAAGGCCCGCAACACCGAATTTATGAACGACCGGCACCAAGATCACGACGAACGCCGCCGTGGGCCCCGTCACCTGGAACCGGGAGCCTCCGGCAAGAGACACCACGAACCCCGCGAAAATCGCCGTGTAGAGACCCTGCTGGGGAGCGACCCCGCTGGCGATGGCCAGAGCCATGGACAAGGGGATCGCGACCAGTCCCACGACCGCTCCGGACATGAGGTCCGCTTTCGCGTCCGCCCGGCCGTAGCCTTCGCTGAATTTCTCCCGCAGCGCCGGAAACGGGCGCCACTTGACGTAGGACAGAAGCACTTTGGCGTTCTCTTTATACCGTCGATACATGATGGCACGACCTCCGTTGGAATAAAAATCGTCTCTCCCGGGTCATTCCGGGAGGGTATTTATCGAGTAAGAATGGAGTCAACGGGTCAAAAAGGGAGATGTCTTTCCGCTTCAGAAAACCGCAACGAACACATTCTCTTGATGAACTTTATTTACTTTCAATCCGCCCCAAGAGCCGGAGGAGTCCGTCCAACGTCGTCAGCGGGTGGGGCGGGCAGCCAGGAATGAAAAGGTCCACGGGCAACGTAGATTCCGCTCCATCGTGGACTTTGGGACTGCCGGCGAAAGGTCCGCCCGAAATAGCGCAGGCTCCCACGGCGATCACGAGCTTGGGCGCGGGCACGGCTTCGTAGGTCTTCTTCATCGCCTCGCGCATGTTATCCGTCACGGGGCCCGTGACGAGGAGCCCGTCGGCGTGACGGGGCGATGCGACGAACTGGATCCCGAAGCGCGCGAGGTCGAAGACCACGGTGTTCAGCACCGCCACCTCGACCGCGCAGCCCGAGCAGTCCCCCGCCGCCACTTGCCGCAGCTTAAGAGAGCGCCCGAAGAGCTTCCGCGCTTTCCCGTCCAAGGCCCGGGCCAAATCCATTTCGCGGGAGGAGATCATCAAATCCTCCCGGCGACGAGCCGCCATGGCGATGTCCCGCGTGAAGGAGACGGCGCCACGGGAACACGCTGCAGCGCACTCCCGGCAGAAGAGGCATTTCCCCAGGTCCAGCGCGACGGGTTTCCCTGGCTTGACAGCGCCCGTGGGGCAGACTTCAGCGCAAGCCCGGCAATCGTCCGTGCACTTGGAAGCGTCCACCGCGGGCCGACCACGGAACCTTTCCGGCAACGCGACGGGACCGGGAAATTTCACGGTGCGATGCCCTTGCCGCCAACGAGCTTTCAAAAGGTCCCAAATCATAGGTCGTGCCCCGCGTAGGAAAGATTGAAGCTCTTATTAATGAGCGGAAAATCTGAAACCGACTGACCTCGGAGCGACTGGGACAACCCCGTCCAGTTGTGGAAGGACGGATCCTTCACTTTGTAACGGGCGATTTTGCCGTCCCGGTCCGTCATGACGACGTGGAGGATCTCCCCCCGCCATCCTTCCACGAGGGAAACTCCCACGCGGTCCGGAGCCAGAGGTCCGCACTCGCCGCGCAGTTCTCCGCCGGGCAAGGATTCGATTTGCGAAGAAACGAAATCCAAAGACCGCTCGATCTCCAGCCATCGGACCATGGCCCGGGCGTAGACGTCTCCCCCCTCTACCGTCACCGTTGGCGGATGATTAAAACGGTAGTAGCCGAAGGGATGGTCCTGCCGCACGTCCCGCGCCAGGCCGCAGGCGCGGGCGACGGGGCCGACCAGACCCAGGTCGCGGCAGGTTTCGGGCGTGAGGATTCCCGTCCCCTCCAAACGGGCCGACACCGATGGAGTTTCGAAGAAAAGTCCGGCGGCGTCCCGGAGGTCCCGCCGGAGGACTTTCAAGCGCTTCCCGAACTCCTCCGCCATTCCCGCCGGAAGATCGTCGGTGACGCCGCCCGGCCGGAGGAACCCGCGGCCCAACCGAGCGCCCGTCAGCTCCAAAAGCATGTTCAAGAAATCGCCGCGCAAGCGGCCGAAATAGGATGCGGAGGGCAGGAAAGCCACGTCCCCCGACATGGCGCCCAAATCGCCCGTGTGGTTGGCCAACCGCTCTAACTCCAATGCCACGGCCCTCAATGCTTCCGCCCTGGCCGACACCCGTGCACCGCCGAGGGATTCCCAGCCCATGGCCCAAGCCAGAGAATGGCCGAGGGTGGTGTCGCCCGCAATGGAGTCCACGACGAAAGGGACCCTCGAGAAAGGAAGCGTCTCCAACAAGGACTCCACCCCGCGATGCTGGTAGCCGAGCTGGATCTCAAGATGAAATACGTTTTCCCCGTGACATTGGAACCGGAAATGGCCCGGCTCGATAATACCCGCGTGGACGGGCCCCACGGCCACCTCGTGAACCTCGTCCCCGTCCATCCGGAAGAAAGACGTCGCATCCGGAGACCCCAAGCGCACGGACTTAAGCCACGGGTGGCCGACGGGCAGGAGCCCGAATTGCTCATGGATTTCCCGCTCGAAGAGATGCGATTGAGGGAAGCGGGACGCGAGGGATGGGAACGATTCCGAAGCGTACGCCGCGCCCATCCACAACCGCCCGTCTTCGTCGTCGGCGAGGAGGGCGTAAAGTTTCACTTGTCCGTCGATGCGCCGCCCGAAATAGGCAGCCAACCGGAAGCCTTCCGCCATCGCCAACCCCAAATACTCCGTAAAGGCGTTCACGGTCCCCAGCACCGGGATCTTCTCCTCCTCCAAAACCTGGCCGTTCCGCAAAGGCGTGAAGAGGTTCCCATTCATGGGAGAGCCGCCGCGGTGAGCGCCTTGTTCAGCCAGGCCGGAAGATAAAGTCCCAAGGACAGGGTCGCCAGGAGGAGAACGACGGGTGTGATCGTCGTGAGGAGGGAGTCGCCGGGCCCGTCGGGAACGTGGCCCTTGGGCGGCTCGCCCTGGACCATGGACAGCACCGAGCGAGCCATCCCGGCGAAGACCACCGAGAGGAAGAAAAGGAAAAGGGCGACGACGTTCCACCGATGGCCCGACACGGCTGCCCGTAAGATCGTGAACTCGCTGACAAAGACGCCAAAGGGCGGAGTGGCGGTGACGGCCAGGAACCCGGCGGTCCACAGAACGCCCGACAGAGGCATCTCCCGCCACAGGCCCTGGACGCCCGCAACGGTTTTGGACCCGTACCGTCGGTGGATGTTCCCCGCCGTGAGGAACATCACGCCCTTGGCCAAACCATTATTAATCATGTGAAGGAACGCGCCGTACACCCCGAGGCCGCCCAACCCCAAACCCAGGAATAGGATTCCCATATGCTCGACGCTGGAATAGGCCAGCATGCGCTTGAAATCTTTTTGTCCCAAAACGAAGACGGCGGCAACGCCCATGGAAAGAAGTCCCGTCAGCACGAAGATGGGCCGGACGAAATCCGCTTGTCCCGCCGCCTCACACACCCGCGTGACCCGCATCAGGGCTAAGAAGGCGCAACTGGTGGACACTCCCGCCAAAAGGAACCCCACCACTCCCGGCGCTTCGCCGTAGGCGTCGGGCTTCCANNGGATAGCGGTCGTCCGCCGCGAAGGGCAGGCCGGTCAGCGGCCGAACGATGGTGCTCCGGGCGACGCCGAGCGTGTTGTCCGAATCAAAAGCCAGCACCGCCACGATCCGCGTCTCCTTGCCTTCGGACACCCCGAACCAGGCCACGAGCCGCCCGCCGCGGGCGATCTCCGCCGCCGTGGTCTCGACCAGCGCCTCGACCGGCCACTCCGGCACGTCCGCCCAGGGCAGGGCGGACGCGTTGCCGAGCACGGCAAATTCCCGCGGCGTATTCATGGTGTTGGGAGAAGGGCCTGGACCGCCGCGGTCCACGTCTCTTGCAGGACGGACGGAGTCGCCAACCCGAGCCAGAGCGAAGCGCCCAACAGCGCCAGGGGCGGCAGCACGGTGCCGGCCGTTTCCCGGAGCCGGGGGCCGGTCGCCCGCGCGGCCGGGCGCGGACGGCCATCCACGATGGCAAAGACCAGCCGGGTCAGGCCGAAGAAGGCGAACAGGAGGCAGCCGAGGAAACCCGCCGCCACGGCGGCGTGCCCGGTGGCGAACGCGGTGCGGACAATCCGCAGCTCGCTGAAAAAGGGGCCGAACGGCGGGCAGGCCGTGACGGCCAGCAGGCCCGTCACGAAGATCCGCGCCGACACCGGCGTCCGGATCGCCATCCCGGCGACTTCGTCGACCGTGCGCGCGCCCGCGGCCCGCCGGATGTTGCCCGCGCTGAGGAACAGCGCCCCCTTGGTCAGGCTGTTGTTCCAGACGTGGAAGAGCGCAGCCCACAAACCAGCGCCGCCCAGCGCCGCCCCGATGCTGAGAATGCCCATGTGCTCCACGCTCGAATAGGCCAGCATGCGTTTGAAGTCCCGCGTCACCAGCAGGAAGAGCGCGGCCACCAGCATCGAGAATATCCCGATGGCCAGCAGCGTGTGGTCGGCCATCGCGCCTTCCCCGGCGGCATTGATCACCGCGCGCACGCGCAGAATCGCCGTGAACGCCACCGTGGTCACGCCGCCCGCGAGCATCGCGCCCACGATGCCGGGCGCCTCGCCGTAGGCGTCGGGCTTCCACGTGTGCAAGGGGGCTACGCCCATCTTCGTCCCGTATCCGACGATGAGGAAGACCACGGCGATCCGCAGCCACGGGACGGAAAGGGACCCTCCCCGCGCCAACATCGCAGGAAACAACAGGACGTCCGTGACCGGCCCCCCCGCCGTTTCCGCCGTTGCCAAAAAGAAAGTTCCGAGGAGCGCCAGGGCGATGCCCACGGATCCGATCACCAGGTATTTCCAGGTGGCTTCCAGGGAGCGGGCGTTGTGCTTGAAATAGAGGAGCGGCGCGGCGGAAAGCGTGGTGGCTTCCACCGCCACCCAAAGCAACCCAAAGTGCTGGCTCAAGGAGGCCAAGCTGGTAGCGGCGAGGAAGGCCAAGAGGCAGGCCGTAAAAGTACGGTTGTCCCTTTCCGGATGGACCTTCAGGTAGCCCACGGCGTACACCGACGAGCCAAAAAATAAAACGCTCAGGAGTCCCAGGACGATCCGTCCCTGAGCGTCCAGTGCCAGCGCTCCGCCCAACGCCGGGCCGGGATCGAAGCGAAGGAGGAACGTCGTCAACGCCGCGTGAACGGCGGCGCCCGTCGGGATCAGCCAAGGCCTTCGCTCGTTGTCGTTCAACGCGAAAGCGGCGACGGCGAAAACGGCCGGAATCAAAACCAAGAGGAGGAGGCTCATGTCATTCCTTCAGCGCGGTCAACTTCCGGGTGTTCATGGAACCGAACTCCAACTGGATGTGGCGGATGACCACCGCCATGATGAAGACCCCCACGAACACGTCCATCAGGACGCCCGTCTCCACGAGGACCGGGAGTTCCCTCGAAAGGGTCAAACCGAAGGCGAGGATGCCGTTCTCGAGCATCAGGAACCCAAGAACCTGGGACATCGCTTTGACGCGGGTGACGATGACGAGGCATCCCATCATGACCGTGGCCAGGGCCGCCGGGACCAGAAGGGACCCTTTCACTCCGACGGGCAGAGGCAGTTTCCCGGCCAGGGCGACGGCGAGGGCGATCAACCCGCCGCCGAGGATCAAGGAAAGCGAGAACCCCACTAGGGGTTCCTCTTCCCGATGGAGCGGCGCTTCCCTCAACGCTTTGAAAAGCATTCCGGGGATCAGGAATCCTTTGAGGGCGATCATGCCGAAGGCGATGAGGAACGTGTGCGCCGACCAGCCGTCACGGTGAAGAAGGAGCGGGATCAAGCCCAGGGCCATGCCCTGGAGAGCGACGGCCCGGATGCAGGCGGCCAAAGGAGGCGAGGCTAAAACGAAGAGGTCGGCCAGGACCACCGCCACTAAAACCAGTTCCACAAGTCGGCCTACCATTGGAGCGCCACTGCGAAAACGGCCAGAACGCACGCCGCCATGAGGAGCCTCGGCACGCGCAGCAGGCGCAGGCGGGCCATGGAGGATTCCACCAAGCCCACCGCGATCGAGAGGGCCGCCAGAACCGACAAAAAGAACGCCGACTCCTTGACGGGACTGCCCAGGTCCATGGGGAAAAGGAGGTGAGCGAGGATCGATAAAGTCAACGTCAGTTTCAATGCTGCGCCGTATAGGATGAAAGCCAAATCCGGCCCCGAATGATCCAAAACCATCACTTCATGGACCATAGTCAGTTCCAAATGGGTATTCGGATCGTCCACGGGCACGCGGCAGTTTTCCGCCAAAGCCACCACGAAGAAACTCAAGCAGGTCAACACCAGGGCACCGGGGGAGGCGAGCCCGAGGGACTCCGCGGCGCGGCCGGACAATCCGGACAGGGAAAAAGTTCCCGTCGCCTTGGCCAGTCCCACGAGGTTCACGAACAGCGCCAGTTCCGCGAACAGAGCGAAAGTGGCCTCCCGAGCGGCTCCCATGCCTTCAAAACTGGAGCCCGTGTCCAAAGCCGCCGTTACCGTGAAGAAACGCGCGAGGCCGAAAAGGTAGGCGAAAAGGATTATGTCACCGTCGAAGGAGAGAACGGACGCCGTCCCGGCCAAAGGCACGAAGAGAGCCGCGGCCAAAATCGCCGCCATGGATACCACCGGCCCTGCGCTGAAGAAAACGGTGGTCGTGCGGCTGTATACCGCGCCTTTCCGAAGCAACTTGATGAGGTCGTAATAGAGTTGCAGAACCGGCGGCCCCTGACGCCCGGCGACGGCGGCCTTGGTCTTAGCGATGAGACCCGGAAGCATCGGCGCGGCGACGGCGGCCGCCAACAGGTTGACCCAGGACGTCCTCATAGGGAAATCTTCCAGATCAAAAGAACCAGGAGGAACAGGAGCCCATAGGCGAGGTAAAGCTGCATCCGGCCGTGCTGAAGGTGCCGGGCTCTCCGCACGACGGTTCGGCAACCTCTCCCCGCCTCGGCTATGAACCGGTCCAGCACCGCGTCGGGCGTGTGGGATTCAAAACCGGCCCGGTCGGGAAAATAGCCGGAGGGGTTCAGGGCGTGGACCACGGGCTTTAAGATGGAACGGAACAGGGACGCGGGGAATTGGGCGAAGGAAGACGAGGTGTATTGAATCCGGGGGGTCACCGCGCCGAAGCCGCAAGCCCAGGTGGAAGATAAGGCAACCGGTTTGCCTCTTAAAAGCATTCGACGAAAAAGGGCCAGGAGGACCACGAGGACGATCAAAATCCACGCCGAGACGCCCACCCAACCCAGCAGGCTTCCGGAACCTCGGAGGACCGCTGGATCCATGGAGGGAACCAGAACTCCCACGGCCCGGATCAAAGCCGGGAAGACCGTCGTTGGAAAGAGACCGATGAAAGCGCAAACCCCCGCAAGCGCCATCATGGGGACGATCATTGCCGGACCCGATTCCCGCGCTTCCGCCGCCGAAGTGGTGCGCGCCGTCCCGAGGAACTGAATCCCGAACGCTTTTGTGAAACAGGCGAGGGCCAACGCCCCGATCAACGCCAGGGCCGGAGGCACCAGGAACGCAGCCAGATGTTTGCCTCCCAAAATCAACCGGAAGGCGCCGCTGTATACCAGCCACTCGCTAACGAACCCATTCAAGGGGGGGAGGCCGCAAATGGCCACGGAGCCCGTGACCACCGCGAAACCGGTCCAAGGCATGCGCTTCCAAAGCCCCCCCTGGCGGTCCATCTCCGCCGTGCCGGTGCCGTGAAGCACCGAGCCCGCGCCGAGGAAGAGCAAACTTTTAAAGAGCCCATGGTTCACCACGTGGGCCAGCCCGCCGGCGAAACCCAAAAGCGCCGCCGCGGGAAACCCGAGGCTCTGCCCCAAACATCCAACGCCGAGGCCCAGGGCGATGATGCCGATGTTCTCCACGCTGTGGTACGCCAGGAGTCGTTTGAAATCGTGCTGCGCCAGGGCCCAGGCCACGCCCAAAATTCCGGAGACGATCCCCACGCCGATCAGCATCGCCCCCCACCAAACCGGCCGCTCGGGGAAAAAGCTCAAAACCCGGACCAAGCCGTAAATGCCCGTCTTGATGACCACCCCCGAGAGGAGCGCCGACACCGGGCTCGGCGCCGCTGGATGGGCCTCGGGCAGCCAAACATGGAAAGGCATGAATCCCGCCTTCACGCCGAAACCCGCCAAGGCCAGCAGGAACACCGCCGAACCCACCCGCAGAATCTCCGGCCGGCCGGCGATGACGGAAAACTGCAGGGAGCCGGCCGCTTGTGCCAGAAGCAGGAAAACCGCGAAGAGGCAAAGCGTCCCCACCCGAGTGAGGACCAAATAAAGGTAAGAAGCCTTCCGGACGGATTTCTTTTCATGCTCGAAACCCACCAGGAAGAACGAACTCAGGGCCATGGCTTCCCACGAAAAAAGGAACAAGATCCCGTTTCCGGAAGCGAACGTGAGAGCCGTGAAAAGGATGATCGTGCTAAAAAAGAAGTGAAGCGCTTTGAGGGACCGTTCTCCCTCGACGGACTTGAAATAGGAATACCCGAACAACACCGCCGCCCCGGAAACCGTGAAATGGAGGGCCAGGAACAAGGACGAAAGAGGATCCAGGACGAGGGAAACATCTCCGCCTGGAATTCGCCAGGGGATGTCCATCGAAGGGACCGCCCCCCCCCCGAGAGCATGAAACGCCGAGACCAACCCTGCTCCGCAGCCCGCCAAGGCGAAAGCGGTTAAAAGACGAGACTCCGTCCGGCGAGAAATCCCGGGAACCAACGAGAGCCCCCCCCCCCCCGCCAAACAGAGAAGCGCCGCCAGGAAAAGTGTCACGTTTTCATCTCCGGAGGGAGGCTCGATTCAAGGGTTTTAAGGCAAGAGAAAATTTCAGCCTCCGGCAACTTCTTCTTCAGGGCGTCGCGGAAATTGGGGTCGTGGACGGCGTAGGAAAGGTGGGAGAGGAGCGCCAGATGGCCGCGGATGGTGGGAGCGATGAGCGCGAAGAGTGTATCCACGGGTCGCCCGTCGATGGCACCGAAGTCCACCATCCCATCCAGGAAACAAAGGGTAACGAAGGGCTTCTCCACGGGGAAGACCAAGGGACCCCGGATGTGAGGGATGGCGATACCGTCGCCCACGCCGGTGGACCCCAGGCGCTCACGGGCTAAGAGGACTTCCAGCGCTAGTTCACGGTCCGCCCCAGGGGGCAAGGGGAGGCGCTGCACCACGGCGCGCAAAGCCGCGGCCCGATCGTGGTTGGGGACTTTGTAATAAATGCCGCCGGCTTCCAGCGCCGCCGCCAGCGAAAGGATCCCCGAGCCGTCCACCGCTGTTGGTGCCGCTTCCGGAGGGACCATCCGCCCTCGGGCGACCGCCCACTCCAAAACGTCCAGCCGGTTTAGGTGCGTGCGCTCCTTCAGGCGCACGGCGGGAAGCCCGTCCCTTTCGATCCATTGATTGACTTGTTGGGGGGTAACATGAAAAAGTCGAGCAACGTCCAGTATCGTCCATTTCATAGTGGGTAGGGGTCACTCCTCTTCGTTGCGAGGAGCGCTGAAAGCGACGAAGCAATCCGTTGATTTCAATAAAATGGAAACCGTCCTTTACGCTCGGCCCAGCCTGTCGTGGATCTTCTCCCTCTCCCGCAACTTATTTCCCAAAATAGGGGCGATGGGCCTCAGGATCCGAAAAATGTCCCGGTCATTTTTGGAGGAAAGGAAAGAGGTCGATGGAGAGCGCTCCTTTCGGAACATTGAAGCGTCTCCGACCAGGAGGGACGGGAAGTAATATTACCGCTTAACGAAAAAAAGCGCCGCCGGGAGGCGCGGACCCTTGCAGGTCCGTCCCCCCGGCGATCGCATTTGAATTTACTTCGGTTGAGCCGGAGCGGGAACGGCGGCCGGAGCGGCGGCGGGAACCGCAACAGGGGCAGCGGCGGGAGCGGCGGCAGGCGCCTTCTTCGCGACAGGCTTCGCGGCCTTTTTCTTGGCCACAGGAGCCTTCTTAACTTCCACTTTCGCGGGAGCCGCAACAGGGGCAGCGGCAGGAGCCGCCGGAGCGGGAGCCGCAACCGCCGGAACAGCGGCGGGAGCCGCGGGCTTAACCGCGTCGTCCGCGAACACCATCGAGGCGGACATCAGAGCCGCCGCACCCAACATCATGAGCTTCTTCATTTAACAATTCCTCCCATTTAGGATTTCGGTGAAACAACCAAAACATTTTGCATTATTTTCCCCCATCCGTGAAGGTGAGGGGGGTGGTCCGAATTTCAAACCCGATGAAACCACCGGTCATAGGCGAAAAGGGCGATGGAGGTCTTGGAGTCGCGGATGTCGCCGCGTCGGACCATCGCGAGCGCGCGACTCAAGCGGAGGACCGCCGGCTCGATGAATTCGTCCTCATCGGGATGGAAGGTCCCGGGCCGCAGATCCCTCGCTTCGTAGACGTGGATGACCTCATCGGCGAAGGCGGGCGTGGGCCNNGTTCCCTTCCTTATTCGACGGGCCCGAAAACCGGTTTCCTCCTCCAACTCCCGATGAACGCAGTCGAGCGGGTCCTCCCCTTTCGCCAGTTTCCCCGCGGGGATCTCCCAGGTGACCTGCCGGATCGGGTAACGGTATTGCCGCACAAAAAGGATCTTCGGGTCCGGTCCCGGCTCTTGGACGGCCAGGACGGCCACCGCACCGGGGTGGCCCAGGTATTCCCGAACGGAGGTCCCCCCCGACGGAAGCCGAACCGTGTCCCGCCAAAAATCCACCGCGTCCCCTTTGAATATCCGACGGCGGCGCACGGTTTTTTCTTTGAGAGTTATATCCGGGGACTGTTTCAAAGGTGCTCGCTCACGGTGACGTGCTTTTTCATGGGAAGGGAAAGAGAAACCGTTTCCAAAACCCCCGCCATCAGGGCTCCCACATAGTAAATCCACCACTGGTTGGGGATGTGGGACAGAAGGAAAAAAAGGCCGACCGAAAGCATGGAAAGAGAAAAAGAAAAACACCCCAGGCCGAGGAAGATCAGTTTCCGCGGCATGTTGTCGTAAAGGATTTTCTTCTGGGAAGGATAGCGAAGGCCGTGGGCCAGAGAGACGGCCCCGGCCGCGAACACTAGGAAAACGGGGTCCAGCAAACGGACGGCAAAAAGCACCCTCATGAGCTCCCTTCGATGGAGGTTCGGGTTCTTGAACCATAAGCCGTCGTAGGCGGTCCATCCTCCGGCGGTGAAAATCGGTTCCGAACCGCCGATGGCGAACAGGTTGACGACGGCGAAGACCAGGGCCAGGACAATCCCCATTCCCACGACCGTCCGCGCCTCTGTGCGGGGGATGTTCTCGGCGCCGTAGACCAAGCTCATCACCGCCAGGAAAACGGACGGACCGAAGACGGCGATCAACCCCATCTCCCTCAGGTTGTTGATGAGAAGGGGCCAAGGGTGCGGAAAAAGGATTTGGACGGGACGCGAGGCCAGGTAGAGGCTCAGGAACAAAAACCCCCAGAAAGCCCCGTCGTAAGTGAGCTCGCCGGCGATCAAGGTCCTCAAGGGTCCGATGTACCGGACGTAAAGCGCCATAGCGAAGAAGACCAGCCCCGCGAACACGGGCACCACGATGTTTAAGAATAACGGGAAGAACTCGCGCACGGAAAAAACCTGCCTGATGAAATTTGGAGTCAAGACCAGGAAGATTANNTTATCGCCCCGGGAACAGGAGATCGTCGATTTTTTTGATCACGTCGGCTACTCGGAAGGGTTTAAGACAGAAATCGTTAGCCCCTCGCAGGAGGGCTGTCTTGGCCGCTTCCCGGTGACCGCTGACGACGAGCACGGGAATGGAGGCGGTCGTGGGGTTCCCTTTGAGCCGGGAAAGGACCTCCAATCCGTCCATATCCGACATCATGATGTCCAGGACGACCAAGTCGGGCGGGAACGTTCGAATGGATTCCAGGGCGGACACTCCACCTCGAGCGGTCCGCAGGGCGACTGAACGGTTGACGCTGGAAAACCCGACCTCCACCAGCTCCAGCATGTTGGGGTTGTCGTCTACCCACAAAATGGATTTGGGTCCCGGCGCGCCGGGCATGGGCGATCCGGCGCGGGGTAGGGAGAATAACACCGACGCGCCCCGGCCTGGGCCCTCGGATTCCAAGAGAATTCGGCCCCCCATGGCCTCCACCGCCTCCTTGCAGAACGCCAACCCCAGCCCCATTCCGCC
>PMLF01000220.1 GCA_003158755.1 Elusimicrobiota bacterium
GTAAAAAGGTAAAAGGAAAAAGTTGGGAAAGTAATCTAGAAATTTAGACGGCGAGGTTCTTTAAGTTCAAAAGGTAAAAGGAAAAAGTGGGAAGGCAAAATAGCCTTCTTTAATTTTTCCTTTTACCTTTTCACTTTTCACTTAACGTTTCTCCTCGGCGGAAAATTTCGTGGAGCAGCACCGCCGCGGCGCAGGAGGCGTTCAGGGATTCCATTCCTCCGGAACCGGGGACGGCCATGAGGGCGTCGCAGCGGTCTTTCACCAGGCGGTGAAGGCCCGAGCCCTCGGCCCCGATCACCAGGGCCAACGGCGAGTTCAGCACGATCGATGAGGCCGGCTCGCCCGTCCCGTCAGCCCCGTAAATCCAATACCCCTTTTCCTTCAAATCCAACAGGGCTTGAGCGATGTTGGCCACTTGGACCATGGGGACTTTAGCCAAGGCTCCCGCCGAAGCTTTCATAACCGTCCCCGATAGTCCGGCGGACCGCCAGCGGGGGACGATCACCCCTTTGGCGCCGAAGAACGCCGCGGAACGGAGGATGGCCCCGACGTTGTGGGGATCCTCGATGCCGTCCAGAAGGAGGAGAGGGGTCGACCCGTCCTTGACGAGGGAGTTCCAATCCCCGTATCCGACAGAAGACACCCGGGCGACCACCCCTTGGTGGTTGGCCGAACGGACCATGAAATCCAAACGGTCCCGGTCCACCCATTGGAAAACCACGCGCCGCTCCTGAGCCAATCGAAGCAGTTCCTCGAAACCCGATCCTTGGGCTCCCTTCAAAAGCCACAACTTGTTGACGCGGCATTCCCCCTCGGCGGAAAGCATCTCCAAAACGGGGTGGCGGCCATAGAGGAAATCATCAGAGGAAGGAGTTTCCACCTCCGGCATGGGTTCCCGAGGAGCGGACGAGTGAACCGGCTCCTCCGGCCGACGGAAAGAGGATTTATCCTTCCAGGGCTTCGGCGAATATCCGGAACTTTCCGGGCGAGGAAAGGAAGGCCTCTCCTTCCACGACCCTCGCGAAGACCCGGGACCTTCCGGCCGAGGATAGGAAGGCTTTCCTTTCCACGGACCCCGAGAATGTCCCGACCCTTCGGGACGAGGATAAGAAGATTTCCCTTTCCAAGGCCCCCGTGATTGACCCGGCCCCGCCGGACGCGGAGAGGAAGGCTTTCCCTTCCAGGGACCTCTCGAAGACCCCGGACCTTCCGGCCGGGGATGGGAGGATTTTCCTTTCCACGGTCCTCGAGGCCGGTCGTCTCTTCGCTGAAATCGATCCTGACGGTGATCTTGTCTCATTTCTTCCACCACCTTGGCCCCTGGGGCGTGTCTTCCACCACGACGCCGCGGGCGGCGAGTTCGGCCCGCAAGCGGTCGGCTTCTTTCCAATCTTTTTCGGCGCGGGCCTTCTGCCGGCCATCGACGAGCGTTTGAACAACCGCGTCTCCTTCTTCGGCATCGACGGAAAGAGACAGCCCGAACACCTCCGACAGCGCCTCTTTGATGAGGGCGAACGCCTTCTCCATGCGTCCGGTGTGGAGGGCGCGGTGGGTGGCCGTCCGGACTTTCAACTCCCCGATCAAGGAATGGACGGCGGCCAAGGCCTCGGGCGCGTTGAAGTCGTCGGCCAAAGCGTTCAAGAAATCCGTTTCGAAGCGGGCGATCCGATCGTCCATCACCTTGGCGTCCTGGCCGTCGGTCCCGTGCTGGGCCTTGAGAGCGGCGGCGACCCGGCGCAGGTCGTCCTCGATGTTCTTCAGGGAGCGGTCGGCCTGGGCCAACAGCTCGTCGGAAAATTCCAAGGGCGTGCGGTAGTGTTGAGAAAGCAAAAGTAGCCGCACCGCGCGGGGATCAAATTTCTTGAAGATGTCCTCCAGGGTGAAAAAGTTCCCCAGGGACTTGGACATCTTTTCCTTGTGGATGGTCACGAATCCGTTGTGCATCCAATACCGGACGAAGGGCTTTCCGGTGCGGGCTTCGGATTGGGCGATCTCGTTTTCATGATGGGGGAAGACGAGGTCCAACCCGCCGCCGTGGATGTCGAAGGTCTCGGCCTTCAGGTTCTCCAGGCTCATGACCGAGCATTCGATGTGCCACCCCGGCCGCCCCGGGCCCCACGGAGAGGGCCAGGACGGTTCGCCGGGCTTCGCCGCTTTCCAGAGGGCGAAATCCAAAGGATCCTTCTTCCGCTCGTCGACTTCCACCCGCGCACCGGACTCAAGTTCGTTCAGGGGGCGCTTGGAAAGTCTTCCGTAAGCGGGAAATTTTCGGACGGAATAGTAAACGTCTCCGCCTAGCACGTAGGCGGACCCCTTGGCGACCAGCTTCTCGACGAAGGAAACGATCGGAGGGATGGTTTCCGTAACTCGTGGGTAAACGTCGGCGCGCCGGACGTTCAGCTTGTCCATTTTGTCGAAGTAATCGGCGATGTACCGGTCCGCAAGGGCGCGGGGAGTTTCGCCTTTCTCCGCCGCCCGGCGGATGATCTTGTCGTCGATGTCCGTGAAGTTCTGCACGTAGGCCACGGCGTAGCCCAGCCGCGTCAAAACTCGGCGGACGAAATCAAAGGTGACGTAGCACCGCCCGTGCCCCAGGTGGACGGAATCATAAGGCGTTACGCCGCAGACGTACATTTTGACTCGTCCCGGCTCCAGCGGGTTGAAAACCTCTTTTTTCCCCGACAGGGTGTTGTGGATTTGAAGGTTCATGGGGCCTCTAAAATGACCTGCCGGGCGGAAAAATGCCTTCGGCGCGAATTTTTCAATTTATAGCATAACCGCCGTCCGCTCGCCGACGAGGGGCCTTCCAAATTTGACAGGCGTCGGGAAAAACCGTATCTTCAATATCTCGCAACGAGAAAGGAAGGCCTTTTTTCCATCCGGCGAGTTTTTACATCCATTAATTAATCAAGGAGATACAAAATGAAGAAGTTCCTTGTTTCCATGCTCGCTTTGACGGGTCTCTTGGCCCTGGCCGCTTGCCAGAACGCTCCGCAAGCCCCGGCCGCCGCTCCCGCCCCCGTTGCCGCGCCTGTGGTTACGTCCACGACGACGGTTTCCACGTCCACCGCGACGGCTCCCGTCCAGAAATAAGGCAACGAGCTTTTCGAAAAAGGGGCGGGCCGGTTCATCGGCCCGCCCCTTTTTTTTGTAATGGCGTCGTTGCCCCATGAATGGCATTGCCGCTAAGATAAGCTGTCATACCGGCGAACGCCGGTATCCAGGATTTGAAACGTCCGCCTAAAATGCGGTTTTACACCCTGGACCCCGGCTTTCGCCGGGGTGACGACCCTTAATTTTACGGTTTCTTGAGTTATCTTAGCGGCAATGCCATAAATGGGGCGGCTGCAAACTGCATCTCTTTATTACCACCCAAACTCCAACGGATGGGCGTGAGCGTCTAAAATTATTTTGTATTTTCAGCCAGCAGAGCCTCGGCCGCACGCAGGCCGTCCACCGCCGACGACATGATTCCCCCGGCGTATCCCGCGCCTTCGCCTGCCGGAAAAAGCCCCCGGACGTTCGACTGGTAACTTTCGTCGCGCGGAATCCTCACCGGGGAAGAACTGCGGGTCTCCACGCCCGTGAGGATCGCGTCGGCCAGGGCGAACCCTTTTAACTTCCGGTCAAACGCCCGGATCGCTTCCTTGAGAGCGTCGCAGACGAAACCGGGCAGACATTCCCGGAGGTCCGATGGAACGACTCCGGGGAGATAGGAAGGCGGTACTTGGCCGATTTCCTTTGATGCCCGACCGGACATAAAATCCCCCACCCGCTGAACGGGCGCGCGGAATTCGCCGCCGCCCAAGGCGAAGGCCTTACCCTCCCATCGACGCTGAAACGCCACCCCGGCCAACGGTCCCTCGCCGCCGAAATCTTTGGGCTCGACGCCCACCATCACTGCGCTGTTGCTGTTGGGCCGGTCGCGGGCGAACTCGCTCATGCCGTTGGTCGCGAGGCCACCCGGCTCGGAGGCGCCGGCCACCACCACTCCGCCGGGACACATGCAGAACGTGTAAGCGCCGTACCCGTTGGAAGCGCGGTGGGCCATTTTATAGTCCGCGGAGCCCAGTTGAGGATGTCCGGCGTACGAACCGTACTGCGCGCGATCGATCCGCTCGCGCGGATGCTCGATTCTCGCTCCGATGGAAAATGGTTTGGCTTCCAGCCGGACGCCGCGGCTGAGGAGCATCTCGAACGTATCGCGGGCGGCATTGCCCACGGCAATCAGAACGGCGGGGCTCTCGATGCCGTCCGACCCGAGGACCGCCACTCCCTTGACTCGACCTTGTTCAACGAAAAGGTCCGTCACTTTGGAACGAAAGCGGAATTCCCCGCCCAACTCCTGGATGGAGCGCCGCAAATTCTTGACCGTTTCCCGGATCACGTCCGTGCCCACGTGGGGCTTGGCTTTGTAGAGGATTTCCGGCGGAGCGCCGGCGGCGGCCATCTCCTCCAGGACGAGGCGACAGAGCGGGTCGTGGATGAGGGTGTTAAGCTTTCCGTCGGAAAATGTGCCGGCCCCGCCCTCGCCGAACTGGACGTTGGATTCCGGGTCCAAGAATCCTCCGACGATGAGCCGCTCCACGTCCCGCACCCGTTCCTCCACCGGACGGCCCCGTTCCAGCAGGATCGGCCGGGCGCCGGCTCGGGCCAAGCGGAGCCCGGCGAAGAGACCCGCCGGACCGGTCCCGACGATCACGGGCCGGAACGGCAGGACCCTGCCGGAAGGAGCGAAATGGAAAACGGCGGGCGTTTGAACGACCCCGACGCCTTTCAAAAGGACGTCGTTTTCGTCCCGGACCTCGACGTCGACGGTGTAGACGAAGTCGAATCGCCGAGGCTGACGTGCGTCCAAGGATTGGCGGAAAAGACGGAAAGAAAGGAGTTGAGATTCTTCGATCTTCAGAGCGCCCAGGACGGCCTTCGTGAGGTCGGCGGCCGTATGGCCGACGGGAAGCTTGAGGTCCTGAATCCGCAACAATTTATTGCGCCGCGGCGTGAAGTCCGGCGATGCGGCCGGAGGACCACGCCCACTGGAGGTTGTACCCGCCGCAGTCGCCGTCCACGTCGATAATTTCTCCCGCCAGGAACAAGCCGGGGACGATTTTCGACTCCATCCGTTGGGGATCGATTTCAGCCGTGTCGACGCCCCCGGACGTGACCTGGGCCCGCAGCCATCCCTGAGTGCCGGTCACGGGAAATCGCCAACGGGAGAGAAGAGCCGAAAGACGCCGAACCTGTTCCTCGGTAACCCGACCGCAGGGTTCGCCGGCTCGTTCGATCCCGGCGGTCCGAAGCAACGGGCCGATCAACTTCTTGTTCACGGTTCCGATCATGGCCTCTTCCGCCGAGCGATCGGGACGACGGCGCAATCGGTCTGCCACCATAGCGGAAACGTCTTCGGTTTTCATGGAAGGGAAAAACCTCAAGTCCAAGAACACCTCTTTTTTGTTGTGAAGCATTTCCCCGGCGACCCGACCTAATTGCAAAATCGGAATTCCGGAAATTCCATAGGAGGTGAACAGGATCTCGCCGCTCTCCTCCCGCAGAACGCGCCCATCGACGGTAACGGCCGCCGATCCGTTGAACTTCACGCCGTCCACGTGCTTAAGGAACGGCGCCGACAAGTTCAACTGCACGAGGCCGGGGATCGGCTCGACCAAGCGGTGGCCCAAGGCCTTCGCGATTTCAAAACCCGAGCCGTTGGAACCCAGGTTCGGGGCGGCTTTCCCTCCGGCGGCCAGGACCAGCCGATCCCCTGAAAACGCGCGACCATCTTTGACCCTCGCCTCGAATCCGTTCCGGCCCGGGCTCACCCGTTGAATTTCCGCGTCGCCGTGGACTTTCACCCCTAATCGATCCATTTCAAAGCGAAGCACGTCCAACACCGCCGACGCCTGGCCGCACGCCGGGTAGACGAGCCCTCCCTCCTCGACGGAGCAAAGCAGTCCCAGGCTTTCAAAGAACTCCATGGTTTTCGCGGGAGGGAACCGATGGACCACGTCGACGGCGAAACCGGGGCAGCCGCCGTGGAAATTCTTTCCTTCGAAATGAACGTTGGTGAGATTGCACCGGCCGTTGCCGGTGGATAGAAGTTTCTTCCCCACCCGGTCCAGTCGTTCCAGGACGGTGACCGGCGCTCCGGCCCGGGCAGCCGTCACGGCCGTCATCATCCCGGCGGCTCCGCCGCCGACGACGAGGATGGAGGGATGGCTCATCGGCGGCCCGCCACGCCCGCCGCACGACGGACGATCGGCTCCTGGACGGCCCACATTTTCTCCCGCTCGGCCGGCGCGTAGTCGCGGTATCCCAGGAGGTGCAAGGCCCCGTGGACGCACAAACGGACGCATTCTTCCTCGAAAGAGGCGCCGAAGCGGCGGGCGTTGATCCTGGCTTGCTCGGGAGCGATAAAAAGGTCGCCGAAGGGAGGACGTTCGCCCCGTTTCAGGAAAGACGGCGTTTCGTGGCGAAAGGAAATCACGTCCGTGAACAGGTCGGCGCCCCGGAATTTTTTCCCCAAGGAACGAAGCTTCCGGCGCGACACCCAGACAACGTTCAAATCCCCTCCGCCCGACACCCGCTCACGGCGCAACACGAATCGGATCCCCCGGAGCGCCCGCGTCTCAACGGGAGGCACCGAGACGCCCTCCGCCGAAAACCGGATATTCACGGCTCTCTCTCGTCGGAAGACCTCGAGGCGCCCTCCTGGCCGGGATATTTCACGCGGTTATGGTAAACCCCCGTGAGCGTGTTGAAAAAACTTTCGGCGATCCGGTGGAGGTCCTGGAACGTGAGGGCTACGTTGTCGAACTGCTCGTCGGCCATCTTCTGATCGAGTATCTCCTTGATCTGGTCCCGGAGCCGCTGAGGCGTCGGATCGTCCAGGGTGCGGGCGGAGGCTTCCACGCCGTCAGCCAGCATGAGGATGGCGGTCTCCCGGTTGAACGGCTTGGGTCCCGGATAGCGGTAGTCGTCTTCGCCCACCGTCGCCAGGTCCTCCTCGCGCTCGAGGGCCCGGCGGTAAAAGAACTCGATCCGCGAGGTTCCGTGATGAGTGCCGATGAAATCAGCCAAGGCCTTGTCCAACCCGTACTGCCGTGCGAGGGCCGTCCCTTCCTTCACGTGGGACTGGATGACGAGCCGGGACATGCTCGGCGGGAGCGGATCGTGGGGGTTCCCCAAGGCGCCTTGGTTCTCGACGAAGTATTCGGGCTTCACGAGCTTTCCGATGTCGTGGAAGTAGGCACCGGCCCGGCAGAGGAGGGCGTTGGCGCCCACGGCCTCGGCCGCGGCGGAAGCGAGGGAAGCCATGATCAGTGAGTGGTGGTAGGTTCCCGGCGCCTCCAGGCTCATGCGTCGAAGGAGAGGATGGTTCACGTCGCATAGCTCCGAAAGCCTCATGGAGGTCAAACGCGAGAAGAAATTCTCCAAGTAGGGTAGGACGACGCTGACGATCAGAGCCGACGCGACCCCGCCGCCCAACGCCCACCAAATACTGGAAACGATCCGGGCCGCGGACCAATCCCTCAAAAGGCCCAGACTGAGCACCGTCAGACCCTGGGCCAAGGCCACCCAAAGACCGACGCGGGCGACGTCGGTCCGGGAGCGGATCTTAAGCGACGCCGCCACCCCCGAGAGACCGCCCAACAATCCCACCATCCCCTCGTTGAAGGAGAACCCGTTGAGGAGGCCGTAGAGCAGGCTCAGCGCCACGGCCACGATCACGGCCAGCCTCGGCGACAAAAGGATGGAAACCAGGATCGGCGCGGCGGCCAATGGCATTCCCATGGAGGACATCTTGGGAGTCATCCGCGCCGACTCCACCCATAGTTCCGTCCCCCACGCCGCCACGATGAGGATGACGCCCAGGAGCGACACGGCTTCCTCATCCTCCAGCAGTTCCGGATGATCGCGCCGGAGGTAGAAAACGAAGAGGGACGTGGCGAGTCCCGTCAGCATCGCGATCGCCAGCGCTTTGCCTACGCCGGGACCGAGTTCCTGATAGAGGACGACCACGAGCATGACCCACAAGGTGCACCCCACCAGCCAGGACGGAAAGCGGATCTCGCGGTGAAGCATGGTCTCCCGCAGGGCGGCGGGCGAGGAGGGAAGGGGACGGGGCTCGGTCCAGGAGAGGAGCCGGACGAGGATTCGATGGAGAGGCGTCCGAACCGCGCGCTCGAAAAAGCCGGGGCTCATAAACCGCGGTCCCCGCTCTCCGGCCTGACGCGACGATCCTCCCAGGCTTGGTAGGCTCGGATGATCTTCCGGACGAGACCGTGGCGCACGACGTCCGCCTCGCCGAAACGAACGAAGGCGACTCCTTCCACGTCCTTGAGGACTTCCTCGGCGTGGAGGAGCCCCGGGCGGACCTTGTCCGCCAGGTCGATCTGGGTAGGATCGCCCGTGACCACCATGCGGGAACCGGCGCCCAGGCGGGTGAGGAACATCTTNNGTCCGGCCGCGCATGTAGGCCAGGGGGATGATCTCGATGATCTCGTCGTCCCGCAATTGGCGGAACTTGTCGGGTCCGACCATGGAATAGAACGCGTCGTAGAGGGGCTTGAGGTACGGGTGAACCTTTTCGTAGAAGTCTCCGGGCAGGAAACCCAGCTTCTCCCCCGCCTCGACGATGGGCCGCGTGAGGACGATACGCGAGGATTTTCCGGTCTCCAACGCCGCGACGGCGCAGGCAACGGCCAGGTAGGTTTTGCCCGTCCCCGCGGGCCCCAGGCCGAACACCATGTCGTGGGACCGGATGGCTTCGACGTAAAGAGATTGGGATTCCGTCATGGGGCGGATGGGGCGACCGGTGATGGTGACGTACACGGCGTCCGAATCGCCGTGGACGGAAGGGACGCCCTGGAGAGGAACTTCCACGGACTCTTCCGTCCGTCCGTTCCGGGCCGATCGGGCCGCCTGACGTTTCATGTCGTCCAGGGTGGACAAGGCCTGGTCCACGGCCCGGGGCCTCCCGCGAACCGCGAGGGAAATCCCCGTGGTCCCGGCGACGCCCAACGGGCGGACGAACATCTGCACCCCGAAACGGCGCTCCAGCTCCTTCAAGTTCCGGTCGTGGGTCCCGAAGAGGCGGACGGCCTCTTCCTGGTCCTGCAACGCGAGGCTTTTAGTTACCATACCCGTATTCTACCGATTATTCCCCGCCCTTGGCTTTGGGCTTGACGTCGATGAACGGCACGACGCCGCCGGTCACCTCCGGCAGGACCCCGTTCCATTTCTCAACGCTGCGGTATTGGACAAGGGTGGCGCTCATGGACTGCTGGAGGAGCCGGTTGGCCTCGGACTCGGCCTTGGCCTTGACCAGGACGGACTGGGCCTCGCCCGTGGCCTTGGCCACCGCGGCTTTGGCGAGGGTTTCCTGCTTTTGGAGCTCGTACTCCGCCTGTTGGGCCTGCTGTTGGGCCCCCATCTTCTGCTGCATCTGGGCCTCGATGGCCGGCGGCAGGTGGCTGGCGCCCAGGTTCACCTTGTCTAAGGTGAACCCTCGAACTTCCAACTCCCGCGAAAGCTCTTTGTTGATGCTGCCCTCAAGTTCGCCGCGTTTGGAGGAGATGATTTCCGATAGGGACATGGCGCCCGCCGCGTTCTGGGCCGCGGTGATCACGGTCCGGCGAACGAACGTGGACTCAATTTCGTCCATATCGACCCCCCGGAACGCTTTGAACACCTGGGCCGCCTTGTCCTCCGATGTGTTGTAAGTCACGGAGAGGTCCTGCTTGATGTGCTGGCCTTCTCGCGTGGGCAGGTCCAGGCTGTCGTCGCCGGGGGTGCCTTCCGAGGCTCTCATCACCAACGTGTAGGTGCGGAGCGAGGTGGGGTAACTCTGCACCTGCGTGATGAACGGGATCCGGAATGCCATCCCTTGGCCTACCGTACGCAGAGACCCCGTCCACATGTTGAAGATCACGCCGGCGTTACCCGGTGAAATGATGGAGAACGGCCGGAAGAAAATGAAGAGGAGGATCAAGGTGATCAAGAGGATGACGAACCGGCTCCCCAACCACGGAGCCCACGGAGGAAGATTTCGGTTCTGCGGCAGACGAATTTCCATAGTTACTCCTTTTTACTTTTTTCCACTTCCACGTCGATGATCCTGTCCCCCGACGGCGTCTTGTCCGGACGGCCCATCCACCGCTCCAGCTTTCGTTGCAGAGGCCGGAGCAGCCGATAAATCAGAACCCCCGCGGCCAAAACCAGGATGACGACTTCGATCAGGGCCATCAACAATCTCCAGAGTCATTTTCTTAAAATTCGTCACCCCGGCGAAGGCCGGGGTCCAGGCAGTGATACAGGCTTTTAAGAAACCGTTTCACATCCTGGATACCGGCGTTCGCCGGTATGACGACCTAAACCTTCTTTTCCGACGGAGGGAGGATGACTTTGACGGCCAACTCCTTCATCAACAACCGTTCGTCCACGGGCGCCGGAGCGCCGGACATGGGGTCCATGCCTTTTTGTGTCTTGGGGAAAGCGATGACGTCCCGGATGGAATCCTCTCCCGCGAGGATGGCCGTCAGCCGGTCCAACCCTAGGGCCAGTCCGCCGTGGGGCGGCGCGCCGTAGTCCAGCGCGTCCAGGAGGAACCCGAACTTGGCCCGGGCCGATTCCGCGGAAATACCCAGAATGTCGAACACCTTGGTCTGAAGGTCGGTGCGGTGGATCCGGATGGACCCGCCGCCGATCTCGGAACCGTTCAGGACGATGTCGTAAGCCCGGGCCTTCATGCCGCCGAGGTTTTTCATCTCTCCGGCCTGAATCGCCGCCTCGCCGCCCGCGTCCGGGCGGGTAAAAGGATGGTGAACGGCGTTCCACTTTTTATCTTCCGCGCTGTATTCAAACATGGGAAAGTCGACGACCCAGAGAAACTTATAGACCCCTTCCGTTTTGGTCAGGCCGGCTCGCTTGGCCATCTCCAGCCGCAGGGGGCCCAGATAGGCGGACACCGCTTCGGGCTTGTCCGCGCCGAAGAATATGATGTCGCCCTTTTCGGCCCCCACGCCTTTTTGCAATCCGGCGAGCTCTTCCGCCGTGAAGAACTTGGTGATGGTGGATTCGAGCCCGGTGTCGGTGACTTTCACCCAGGCGAGCCCTTTGGCCCCGAAGGTCTTCACCCATTCCGTCAGCTTGTCGATTTCGGTGCGGCTCATGGCCGCGCCACCCTTCACGCAGATCGCCCGCACGACTCCGCCGGACGAAAGCACATTGGCGAACACCTTAAACCCTGTGCTTTTGAAAACGGACGACACGTCCTGAATCTCCATGCCGAAGCGCATGTCCGGCTTGTCGGAGCCGAATCGCCTCTGGGCTTCCTCGTACGACAACCGAGGGAACGGCGTCGGGATGTCCACTCCCATGGAATCTTTGAAGATCGCCTTCAACAACCCTTCAGTGATCGTAATGACGTCCTCTTCCTCGATGAAGCTCATTTCCAAGTCGATCTGAGTGAACTCGGGCTGG
>PMLF01000267.1 GCA_003158755.1 Elusimicrobiota bacterium
ATGAATTCCATGCTGAAATAGGCCGCGCACGTCAAAGGGGCTTGGGGATGATTTCGTTGAAACCAGGCGGGCGACTCCACCGCTTTCCGTCGAGAGTGAACCAAGTCGTCTAAGGACCGGCGAAATCCGGGATCATTCAACACGCCCCGGATTCGTTCCCGCGAAACCGTTTGCAGGACGACCCAGGGATTCCGCGTGCTTTCCCACAACGCGGGATCGAGCCGCCGCCACACTTCATCGGTGGCGTGGTTCCACGACGACCTCATGTCCAGGGCAAGTTCCGCCAGGGAATCGAATCCGTCAACGTCCATGACCGGAAGGCCGTAGGGCGGATGGTCGACGCGCGTCGGTCGGCTCATTTTGGTTCTCCGGCAATAATTGTTGTTTTGTCCTCCCCGTTCCCGACGCGCTCGTTTCCGCGCCAGGAGGATGCCGCGCCCATCAACGTCCGGCGCCGGGACATGGCGAGGGCCATACCGAGGGATCCCGCGACCGCGCGGCCTCCGCCCGAAATCTCATTCACCTTCTCCCATTCGGATTTCTGGACCGCCCAAGCGGAGTCCGTTTCCTCCGAGACGCGACCCTCCGGCAACCGGACCTCGTTGGAGGCGGCCAGGAGGACGAAACGCCCGTCCGGCAGCGTTAATCCGAGCTCGGCCTTCCAATGTCCCGACCGTTTCGGCATGCGCACATACCAGT
The DNA here is from genome assembly GCA_003158755.1 of Elusimicrobiota bacterium. Classification (GTDB taxonomy): domain Bacteria; phylum Elusimicrobiota; class Elusimicrobia; order FEN-1173; family FEN-1173; genus FEN-1173. The sequence continues at coordinate 700 of PMLF01000267.1, forward strand.
TCCGCGCCTCCAAACGAACCTCCACATCGAAGGCGATGCCGTTCCCCACCGCGCGGAACAGCAGGATGGCTTTCCCGATTTCTCGGATACCGGGACCGAAAAGGTTCTCCGCCGCCGCCCAAGTATCGGGAGCGACTTCCCAATAGGCGAAAAGCCAAAACGGGTCCCGTCCCATGAGCCTCAAGCGGGTGACCCCGTAACCGTTCGGGAGGACCGGGCCGCGCGCAGGCTCGGAGGGTTGAAGCGAAACCGTTTCTTTGACGTTAAAGTGGGAACTCACGAAGCCGACATCTNNAGCCGTTTTTAATGTCGTAAAGAAATAGCTGAAGCCGCCCTTTTTTCGATCCCGTAGAACGCGGGAAGGGGCCGCGGCGGGTTTGCCCAAAAACGCGAAAGGTTCCCTCGGCATCCAACGAACCACACCGTCCTTGCCGGCGGACCTACCAGCAAAGAATTCCAGGTTTACGCCTTTTGATTTTTCTTTATTCATGAAAAGCCCTCCTTAGGGTTAATGTCCTCCGGAAGAAAGAGTCCGGTACCGGTCCAAACGGTTTCGGGAACTTTCGTGTTGTAGGCGTAGAACCTCGCCATTAAATACGTGTTCAGCGGGCGATTTGTTCTCATCGCTTCGAGGGTATCCATCCGAATCGACGTTTTCTGGGAATGAACTCCGGTTATTCAGTCCTAAAGTCCGCTCATCCCGATCCTGTCGAAGGGTGAGCCAAGTTCGTCGGTACCTTATCGTGCTTCGACAGTCTCACCACGAGCGGTGTTTGGGACGTTGTTTTTACAGACATCAATAGGGATATCGACGGGAATGAGTTTCCAGAGGAGTTCCTGCAACCGGTTTCGGCCCTCGGTCAAAACGGATCGCGCCGATTCGATCGGCCTTTCCAATACGACGGCGAGCTCCGGCAGGGAAAATCGCCGGAGATCGGAAAAGATCACCGCCGTCCGCTGTTCGGAAGGCAGCGCCGACAGCGCGTCCCTGAAATCCTTATCCTTGAGACGTCCCGAGACTTCCTTGAACGGGTCGAGGGAGGAGGCAGGGAAGCGTTCCACAATTTGATGGAACAAGCAGCCGTCTGCGGCCTCCGGTCCGGCATCGAATCCCGAGGGGGACGACGGGCTCCGACCGTTGAGAAGTCGTCTTCGAAATAGGTCCACCATGACCTTGTACAAACGGACCCGGACGTCCGGAACAGTATTATCTTGTTCCAGATCGTTCCAGGCGAGGGAAAACGTTTTAACCACCAAGTCCTCGGCGCCTTGAAACCGGCCCATCATCAATACCGCCGTTTCATAGACCTCCTCCAAAAGCGGGAGCGCTTTCTCCCGAAATTCCCGGCGCGGCGACTCCGGACGTTCCAGGACCATCTTTAACGGACGCCCCGCCCTTCCGACCCCCCGCGATTGTCCGTCGATTTCCGCCAGGCTCAGTTCGTCTCCCCACAAGTAAACGTCGGATCGGCGCGAATTATCGCTCATAACCTTCCTCCCAGCCTTCGGAAACCCCGGATTTGGAATATGGAGATCCGGCCGCCTATCATCAGACACTTCACCCGCCGCGAGGTAACAACCGATTCGGACGTTTCCGATCAGGAGGTTAAACTGTCTCCCCGGCGAAAGCCGGGGTCCAGTGACTTTTCCTATCTATTTTCTGGATTCCGGCTAGAACCATACCGGAATGACGATGAAAGACCCCTTGAACGATTACATTCGGACTAAAACGGATTCTCGCAGGAGCGTATCGGGTGGTGGAACTCCACGATTTCACCGCTCATCGGCGAACCTCCCGCGGCGTCGGCAGCTTCGAGACGTCCCAGCTTCCGCCAAGGGCCTCAATGAGACGCACGTTGGCGACGACTTGCTGGATCCGGAAAGAGAGCGCCGTTTGATCGAGAGCATAAAGAGAGGTCTCGGCCGCGAGGAGTTCAAGATCCGAAGCGAGGCCGGTTTTGTAGCGGGCTTCGGCCTCCTCAACGTTTCGTCTCCCGGCGTCGACGGCGGCATTCTGGGCCCGCACGTCTTCGGAGGAAATTCGCACGGACGCGAGGTCGTCCTCCACCTGCTGAAAAGCGGAAAGGACGGTCTGTCGGTAATCGGCGACCGTCTCTTCATAGAGGGCCTTATACTGCCGCACCGTCGCCCGGCGCAGGCCGGCGTCGAAGAGCGTTTCGGCGGCTCCGGCACCCAGGCTCCAGAAGCGGCTCGGCCACGTTAGCCAGTTCGCCGCTGAAAAACTTTCGAATCCTCCTGAAGCGCCGAGCGTCAGGCTCGGGAAATAGGCAGCCCGGGCGACACCGATCCTCGCGTTGGCCTCGGCCACCGCGCGCTCGGCGGAGGCAATGTCTGGCCTCCGTTCCAGGAGGTCCGAAGGGATCCCCGCCGGGATCGCCGGGTCCGGCGGACGAAAGGGCTCGGGAGGGATCGCGAAATCCGACGCGGAAACGCCCAGAAGGGTTGCGATCGCGTGCTCGTATTGCGCGCGCAAAATGCCGGCGTTGGCGGCCTGGGCCCGCGCGGCCTCGAACAAGGCCTGCGCTTGGGCGACGGTTTGGTCCGAATCGACCCCGGCCTTGTTCAGCGTTCGAAGGAGGGAGAGAGATTCGCCGTCGGCGGCCGCGGCAGAATCCAGCAGGACCTGGAACGCGTCTTGGGCGCGCAGTTCGTAGTAGTCCACGGCCAGTTCGGCGTGCGCGCTCAGGCGCACGCTCTCCAGCTCGGCCGCGCCCGCTTGCGCGGCAAAGACGTTGGCCGCCACGGCGTTGCGAGTCTTTCCCCAGAAATCAATCTCCCAGGAGGCGTCGAAGGGGAGCGCATAGTCGGTGAACGTTCTGTTGGAGGTCACGCCCGAGGTGTTGGCGCTGGCATGAGAGCGCGTCACGCTCGGCGACATTCCGACCGTTGGAAAATACCCGGCGCGAGACTGCGCCACCACCGCTCGGGCGGCCAGGAATGCGGCCGCGGCTGAAGCGATGTTTTGGTTGGACCCGTCGAGTCTTGACTCGTATTCGTCAAGCTTTTGGTCGTTGAACAGCTCCCACCAGTCGCCTCGGGTTTGGGTGTCCCGCGGCTCGGCCGGTTTCCAGACCGTCCCGTCCGCCGAAGCTTGGGCCGCCGGTTCCTTGTAAGCGGGAGGCGTCGCCACCGAAGGCCGAGAATACTTCGGGGCCAGGTCGCAGCCCGAGGCCATGAGGGCGGCGGCGATTAGGACACCGACGAAGGATCTCCGGGCTTGATCATTCCCCGATGTAAACATCGACGAGTTCCCCCGGATAGATATTCATGTTGCTCGGCTTGGCGAAGCGGAAAAGCACCGGAAGCACCCGTAGGTCGACTCGCTCCTGCCTCTGGTCGGAGAGTTCGATCTTAGGCGAGACGAAGGGCTGCACCCGTATGAACTGAAGCGGGATCCGGACGTCCGTCCCCCGGATCGCAATCTGGGCCTTGATGGTTTGGGGAGACGGCAGCCTCGCGACGAGGATTTCGTCCACGTAGCAGCGCACATACAGGTCGTCCTGCGGCGTCCCCAGCGTGAGGACCGGATCGAAACCCTGCGTGTAAGGGTTATAAACGCCTTGGGAGGAGACGTAGCTTCCCGGCGCGGCGTTCATCGCCATGACAACGCCTTGCACGGCGGACCGGAGGGTGTATTTGGACAGCACAGCGTTCTGCGCCGCCAAGTTGGCCCGGGCTGAGGCGGTTACGTTCGCGGCGGTATCCAGGTCGTTGCGGCTGACCGACCTCGCGTCCATGGAGGCGGCCGCCTGCAATTTGGCGAGAGCATCCTCCGCGCCTTTAAGCACGGCTCGGGCCGAATTCGCCTGGGCCCGGGGAACGGAGTCGTCCAGGAGCATCAAGGTCGCGCCTTTCTCGACCGCTTGGCCCTCGCCGATGACGATGCTTTTCACGACGCCCGCGACCTCGGGAAAGAGGTTGACGTTGGATCCGCTCGCCTGAGCGCTCTCGATGATGCCCTCGGAATAGATCCCATTGGGATATGGGTTCTCGGCCGGTTTGAAGGCGGGAGGGAGCGGCGGTTTCCTCATCGCGAATATATAGGCGGCGATCAGTCCCGCGATAAAACCGGCGATCGCCACCCCGAAAATTAGCTTGTTTTTCATTAGGAACCCTTCCCCTTTCCCGTCAGCCGCCCGTCCTCCATCGTCAAGATGCGGCTGGCGAATTCGTCGATGCGGTTGTCGTGCGTCACGATGATGATGCAGCGTTTGTCGTTGAGGAAATTCTCTTTGACGAAGCGCACGACCGCGCGTCCCGTGTCTCCGTCCAGGGAGGCCGTCGGCTCGTCCATGATGAGGATGTCGGGCTGGGAGGCGATGGCGCGGGCGATGGCCACGCGCTGCTGCTCGCCCCCGCTGAGCTTGACCGGCGTCAGGTTCGCCCGCCCCTTGAGCCCGACGATATCGAGATATTTGACCGCTTCCGCAACGGCCTCATCCCATTCGCGCCGCTTGAGGATGAGGGGAATGGCCGCGTTCTCGGCGCTGGTCAGCTTCGGGAACAGGTGATAGTCCTGAAAGACAAAACCGATCTTGTTCAGCCGGAGGGCCGCGAGGTCGTTGGAGCCGAGCTTCCATATATCCACGCCCTCCACGACGACGGACCCGGCGTCCGGGCGAAGGATGCCGGAGAGCACGCTCAAGAGGGTCGTCTTCCCGCTGCCCGAGGGCCCGACGATGTAAAGCATCTCGCCGAAGAACACCTCGAGCGCCACTTCTTTGAGAGCCGTGACCTTGGCCTCACCCTCGCCGAAGGTCTTGACCACGCCTGCCACTTGAATCGACGAGGCGCCCATGTCAGCCTCGGAAGATCTCGAACGGCTCGATGCGCAGGACCTGACGCACGCCGACGTAGCTGGACACTCCCGCGATGATGACGACCATGACGAAGGCGACCGCGAGGTTGCCGTAAGTGATCATCGCGGCGTAATCCGGCATCCGGAGCTTGGCCAAGGCGATGAGCAGGGTGCACAGCCCAATCCCGAGGCCGTAGCCCGTCAGGCAGGTGAAGCCGGCCTGGAACAGGATCATCGAAACCAAATCGTTATTGGTGGCCCCGATGGCCTTAAGAGCGCCGAACTTTTCCAGGTTCTCCAAAATGTAGGTGTAGAAGGTCTGACCGGAGATCGAGAGCCCGACGATGAAACTGATGACCGTCATGATGAGGATGTTCATCCCGATGCCGGTCTGGTATTTGTAGAAGTCCGAGATCTTCTGGTCGAACTCGTCGTCGGTGAGGGCGCGGTACCCCAGGGCGCTCACGGCACTCTTGATCGCGGCGATGTCGCGCTGGCTCTTGGGCTGGACGAGGATATAGGAGATCGTGAACCTGGGGCTCGGGATGTATTGGAGCGCCCGGCTGTAGGTGGTGTAGAGGGTCGGGACGCCGAAAAGACCGGAACTGGCG
>PMLF01000099.1 GCA_003158755.1 Elusimicrobiota bacterium
CCGAAAAGCGTTGGAAAAGGGGGGCGACGTCGGCCGATTGGAACCCTCCTGGAGGGCGGACCGGCGGCGTTTCCGGACCGCGACGATCCGCTCCTTCCTTTATACCGAAAATCGTTGATCCTCCCGGTCCGCAGATGTATATTAACCGACAGTCGCCCATACACCGGACGACGGAGGGTTTTCGACATGGGTCGCCGAGGGTTCACTCTCATCGAGCTGATGGTCACCGTCGCCATCATCAGCGTTCTGGCCCTCATCGCCATGCCCAAGTTCAGCGATATGATCCGCAAGGCCAATGAAGCCGGCACGAAAGGACACTTGAGCAACATCCGCGCGGGCATCCGGTTGTATTACATGGAAAACGATCAATTTTTCCCCGAATATTTCGACGCCCTGAGGGAAGCGGGCTCCATGTATCTTTCCGGCTCCATCCCGTTGTATACGGGAATCCATCCGGTCACGGAAGCCGTTGACGACCTGGGCGCCGCCGACCCTCTTTCCGACGCCGGACGGTGGGGATACGTCAGCGGAGGCTCCGACTCGGGATATTTTTGGGTTCAATGCACGCACCTGGATTCCAGCGGCAACCCGTGGAGCCGCTATTAATTCCATCAGGAGGACATGAATGACACCCCCAACGATATCGAACCGCGACGTCCGACTGGTCGTCTTGGTCAACCGCTACGCCACCCCCTTCGCCATCGGCCTGGTGACGATGGCGATCGTCCTCTCCTCGGCCATGGGGACCGTCCGGGACGTGTCCATCGGGCTGCTCCTGTTCAGCATCCTTTTCAACATCGTCGCCGTCGGCCTGATCCGCCGCCTGGCGGAAACCAAGCCTTGGATGAAGAAAGCCCGCATGTGGACCAACCTGGCGGTGAACATCGCCCTGGTCTACCTCCTCGGCCCCTTCTGGCCCCCGATGTGGCTGCTCCTGGCCCTGACTCCCCTGGCGACCGCCATCTACGGGGGGCCCACCCAGACCTTACTGGCCTCCTCGGGGATCGCGGCCCTCATCGTGGCCATCCATCTGCTGCGGGGCGGGGGCTCGCCCCACGAGTGGGGGCAAGTCCTATCCTACGCGGCCTTCATCGTGCTCATGAGCATGCTCATCAACGAGTTGACCCAGGCGTCCTTTCCGAACAACCCCCAGGACCGCAATTGACAGTTTCCGTCGGTAGGTGGTAAAGTAGTTCCGGACGCGGCGCGGCGTCCGTCCTTCCCCCGCCGTTGTTGCTAAATTTCCCAGGAGACCTCCATGCCCCGCGCCAAAACCACCGCCAATTCCCTCACCGCTTCCGAGGAAATCGATCTCCTCCACAAGATCACCCAAGTCATCGGATCGACACTGGAGTTGGAGACCATGCTCCGCGAGATCGTGTCGATGGTTTCGGGGATGACGAAAGCCGACGGCTGCTTTCTCTACCTCCACGAACCCGAGGACAAGTCGCTGGTGTTGTCGGCCTCCAAGACGCCCCATCCGGGGGAGATCGGCGTTTTGAGGCTCCAGATCGGCGAGGGCATCACCGGTTGGGTGGCGGAACACCGGAAGCCCCTGGCCATTTCCGAGAAAGCCCACGAGGATCCCCGCTTCAAATTCTTCCAAACCCTTCCCGAGGACCGTTACGAGGCCTTTTTGTCCGTGCCCATTCTCGGGCGGGAGGGCTTGGTGGGCGTGATCAACGTCCAGCACCGAAAACCCCGTGAATACGGCGACCGCACGCTCCAACTCCTGACCACCCTCGCCCGGCAAGTGGGCGGCGCCATCGAAAATGCCCGCCTCTATGAAGAGACCCGCCGCCGGGCCCAGGCCATCCAAACCCTTTCGGCCGTGAGCCACGCGGTGACTTCCGACCGCCTACCCGACGAGGCCTTGCAAATGGTGGTCGGAATGACCGCCCAACTTTTAGGATCGAAGATTTGCTCGATCATGCTGCTGGACGAAAAAGGGGAAGAGCTCAAGATCGCGGCCACCCAGTCCCTCTCCGACGCCTACCGCAACAAGCCCTCGCTCAAGGTGGCCCAAAGCCTCTCGGGGCAGGCCGTCGTCACCAAGAAACCCGTCGTCGTGGCCGACGTCCGCAAGGACAAGCGCTTCGCCTTCCCGGACATCGCCGCTTCGGAGGGGTTGGTTTCGATGCTGGCGGTGCCCATGATCTCCAAGGCCGACGTGGTCGGAGTCATCAACACCTACACCGCCGAAGAACACGTCTTCAGCAAAGAGGACGTCTCCGTTCTCCAGTCGGTGGCCAACCAGTGCGCTTCGGCCATCGTGCAGATGCGCCTCCTCGCCGAAAAGCTCGCCGCCCAGGAAGCCCTGGAAACCCGCAAGACCGTTGAGCGGGCCAAGGGCGTCCTCCAAAAGAAACGAGGCCTCTCCGAGCCCGACGCCTTCCGCGAAATCCAGAAACAGTCCATGGACCGGCGCAAGAGCATGAAGGAGATCGCCGAGGCGATCCTCCTCGCCGAGGACCTGGGCGGAGGCCGGGCGGCCTGACGTGAGACTCGCCCTCGCCCAGATCAACGCCACCGTCGGAGATCTGGTCGGAAACGCCGCCCGGATCGCCGAGTACGTGCGCCGGGCGGAGGACCTGGGAGCGGACCTGACCGTTTTCCCCGAGCTTTGCCTGACGGGGTACCCCCCCGAAGACCTCCTCCTCCTCCCGCGATTCCTCCGTTCCGCCCAAGAGACCCTGAAGGAACTCGCCGCCGGTCTGCCTCCCCGAGTCCCCTGCCTGGTGGGGACCATCGACGGCCGCCCCGGGGAACTGGCCAACGCGGCCGTTTTGATTTTCGGCCGGCGCGTCCGGGCCGTGTACCGAAAGAAGCTGCTCCCCAACTACGGCGTTTTCGACGAGAAACGCTACTTCGTTCCGGGGGAAGACCCCCTCCTCCTCCGGGTCCGCGACGCTCTCGTGGGTGTTACGATCTGCGAGGACATATGGGTCCCCCGCGGCCCCGCGTGGGAAGCGTCCCGCCGGGGAGCTCAGCTCATCGTCAACATCTCCGCCAGCCCGTACGACGCGGGGAAAATCCACCAGCGGATTAAACTCTTGAAGGACCGCGTCCGGGAATCCCGCGCCGCCTTCGCCTATTGCAACCTGGTGGGCGGGCAGGACGAATTGGTCTTCGACGGAGGCAGCCTGGTCCTGGACGCCAAGGGCCGCGTCGCGGCTCGGGCGCCCCAGTTCCGGGAACATTTATTGACCGTCGACATCGACCTTTCCCCTTCCCGTCGAACTCCCTCAGGGCTGGTGATTGTTCCGGTTCCCATCCCGGCGTCTCGGCGTCCCGGAGTCCCGGCGTCGCCGATCACCCCTCCGCTCAGCGAATTTGACGAAGTCTACAGCGCCCTCGTCCTAGGAACGCGGGACTACCTCCGCAAAAACGGATTCACGAAAGCCGTGATCGGTCTCTCCGGCGGCATCGATTCGGCCCTCGTGGCCTGCGTCGCCGTCGACGCCTTGGGCCCGGAAAACGTCGTGGGCGTCACGCTGCCCTCCCGTTTCAACTCGGCGGAAACGCGCTCGGACGCCGAGGTCACCGCGAAGAATCTAGGGATCGCCTTCCAATCGATCCCCATCGAGGGAGTCGTTCGGGAATTCTTGAAAGTCCTGGCTCCCGTCTTCGCCGGCCGACCGCCCGACCTGGCCGAGGAGAACCTTCAGGCCCGCGTGCGGGGCACGATCCTGATGGCGCTCTCCAACAAGTTCGGCTGGCTGGTGCTCACCACCGGAAACAAGTCCGAAACCTCCGTCGGATACACCACGCTCTACGGCGACACGGCCGGAGGCTTCGCCGTCATCAAGGACATTCCGAAGACGCTGGTATACCGCCTATCCCTCTGGCGCAACGGCCGCCCCGGCGGCCCCGTCATCCCCGAGACCACGCTCGCCCGCCCGCCCACGGCGGAACTGAGGGAGAACCAAAAAGACCAGGACACCCTGCCGCCCTACGACCTCCTGGACCGGGTGGTGCAAATGTACGTGGAGGAGAACCGCGGACTCGCCGATATCGCCAAAACGGGGATCGACTCCAAGGTCGCCGAACGTCTGCTCAAACTAGTGGACCTCAGCGAATATAAACGACGCCAATCCCCCCCGGGAATCAAAATCACCCCCCGAGCCTTCGGCCGCGACCGCCGGATGCCCATCACCAACAAGTTCCGACAATAATTTATAAAATGGGGCATCGTTTCCGTCGGTGACGTTATCGAGGTCAGCATAAATATTACCCGACACGCCGCTCGTGCTGAGCTTGTCGAAGCACGACAAGTCCCCGGCGATCCAGGCTCCCCCTTCGACAAGCTCAGGGTGAGCGGACTTTAAGACTTTAATTTTGCAGGCCTAAAGAGGCGCCGACCCTGATTAAAAAGGATCTTCCATGGCAGCTCAACCGAAAGATTCTCCGGTTATTTTGATCACAGGGGCTTCCTCCGGCATCGGGGCGGAGTTGGCCCGACAGTTGGCTCGGGGAGCGGCGAAAGAGGGCCGCACGGCGCGGCTGGCCCTGGCGGCGCGGCGCGAAGACCGGCTGAACGCCCTAGCGGAGGAGCTTCGCCGGGACTGCGGGGCCGACGTCCTGGTCCATGCCGCGGACATGACCCAGCCCTCCCACGTGGCGGTCCTGGTCGATAGCGTGAAGAGCCATTTCGGGCGGATCGACGTGCTGGTGAACAACGCCGGGGTCCTCAAGATGGCACCGTTCCTCGACATGCCGATCGGGGACATGCAGTATTTGGTCAACGTCAATTTTTGGGGGCCGTTGCACGCGATCCGCGCGGCCGCGCCCGTCATGGCGGAGCAGGGCGGGGGACGCATCGTGCAGGTGGCCTCGGGCGTCGCCCGACGAGGACTTCCTTTTATGGCGGTGTATGCGGCCACGAAAGCGGCGCTTTCCTGTTTTACTGAAAGCTTGAGGATGGAGTTGGGCGCCCAGGGGATCGACTTCACCATCGTCTATCCGGGCGGCGTGGACACGGAGATGCCCGCTTCGGTGGACCGGGCTTCCCTGCCCGACACCTACCACGACCACGCCGAACTCCGCATCCCCGCCGCCCGGGCCGCCCGGGCCATTCGAAAAGCGTTAAAATGCGGAGCGTTGGAAGTGTATGTCCCCTGGTGGGTCCGATGGGCCTCCTGGCTTTCGGTGATCTGCCCCTCCGCCGCCGATTTCCTGATCCGACGCAGCTACGGGAAATCGCTGAACAAATAAAAGGAACCCCTCCATGGAAATCGGCATCGTCGGATTGCCCAACGTGGGCAAATCCACCCTCTTTAACGCGTTGACCGGGGCCCAGGCCGCGGCCAGCAACTTCCCCTTCACAACGATCGAACCCAACGTCGGCGTGGTTCCCCTCCCGGACCCGCGGCTCCAGGTGCTGACGAAAATGTTCTCCTCGGCCAAGACCGTCCACGCCGGAATCCGATTCACCGACATCGCGGGGCTGGTGAAAGGGGCCAGCAAAGGCGAAGGGTTGGGCAATCAGTTTCTGGGAAACATCCGCGCCGTGGACGCCATCGCCCACGTCGTCCGCTGCTTCAAAGACCCGGACGTAGTCAACGTCCTCGATAAACTGGACCCGGGCGAAGCGGCGGACATTATTGAAATGGAGCTTCTTCTGTCCGACCTCCAGCAGGCGGAGAAGGCCCTGGACCGCCTCCAAGGCCCCGCCCGCACCGGCGATAAAAAATCCAAAGAAAAGCTGGAGGTCATGGGGAAGATCGTCCAGGGATTCAAGGAGGGCCGGTCGGCCCGGTCCCAAGGCGTTTCGGAGGAAATCAACCAGGAATTCGGATTTTTGACGGGGAAACCCGTCCTCTACGTCGCCAACACCGACGAGAACGGGGCGGACCCGGCGATGCTGGCCTCCCTCCAAGCGCGCGCCGCCAAGGAAGGGGCCGAGGTCATCACCCTCTGCGCCAAGCTNNCCCGGCCTCGCCGCCCTGGCCACGGCGGGGAAACATCTCCTCAAGCAGATCACCTTTTTCACTTCCGGAGAAGATGAGAGCCGGGCCTGGATGATCCCCGTCGGCACCAAAGCGGTCAAGGCCGCCGGGAAGATCCATTCGGACATCGAGCGGGGATTCATCCGCGCGGAAATGTACCGCTACGATGACTTGATCGCCTGCGGGTCTGAAAAAGCCCTCAAGGAAAAGGGATTGGTATCGATGGAAGGCAAAGATTACGAGATGAAAGACGGAGACGTGGTCTATTTCCGGTTCAATGTATAAACGCTGCTTCAAAAATCGAGAAATCGCTCGTGCTGAGCCTGTCGAAGCACGAACACTTGTCGGAGGGACCGGCTCACCCTTCGACAGGCTCAGGGTGAGCGATATTTTTTAAATCATTTTCTGGCGAGGGATAAAATCATGAAAATGGATTACCTGCACATCATCAGTCTCGGCTGGCCGATCTTGAGCGTGCTTTTCCTGTTCTCGATCATCAGCTTCGCGACACTTCTCAGGTCAATGGTCCTCATGGCCCGCGCCCGACGGGCGTTGAAAGTCGGCGACCGGGCGGGCGTGGCCAACGCCGTGGACGCCCTGGAAGGCCGCCTGGCCATGCTGGGGACCATCGCCAGCGCGGCGCCGTTCGTGGGCCTCCTGGGGACCGTCATCGGCATCATCCGGGCCTTCCACACGATCTCCCTCAACACCGGCGGAGGCATGGCGTCGGTGGCGGGCGGTATATCGGAAGCGTTGTTCGCGACGGCGGCGGGATTGGCCGTCGCCATCCCCGCCTCGATGATCTACAACTACTACACCCACCAAAGCAACCGGATTGCGAAAGACGCCGGGGTTGAGTAGTGAAGATCATCCTCAAAAAGAAAACCTTGCTGACGGAGATCAACATGGTGCCGTTCATCGACATCACGTTGGTGCTCCTTATTATTTTCATGATCGTCTCCCCGCTCCTGGTCCAGTCCGAGATGCCCATCCGTTTGCCCCGAGCCATTTCCGGGCAGAACGTGCAGGGAGACGACATACTTAAAATCCGAGTCACGAAAGATGGTGACCTTTATCTCGGGACCGAACGGGTCATCCGCACCGACCTAGAGAACCGCCTTCGCACGGCCCTGGGCACGCCGAAGGGCGGAGTCCTCCCCGTCCGGGCCGTCTTGATCGAAGCGGACCGGGACGTATCCTTCAAGAACGTGGTTTTCGCCCTCGACGCCGCGGAACGGGTGGGCGCCGCAAAGATCGGCGTGGCGGTGGAGAACCCCGAAACGACTCCGTGACCCCTTACTTCCTTTTTTCCGCCGCCGCCCACGCCTTCGTTCTGGCGGCCTTGATTTACTTCGTCCCTTCCATCAAACAGGAACCCAAGTATTACGTCATCGACTTCATGGGCGGACAATCGGGGGCGGGTCCCGGCATCATGCAGCCCGCCCCAGCCCCCGCGGGAGGGACGAGCGCCGCGCCCGTTGAATCCCCTAAGATGGAGACTCCGCCCGCAACGCCGCCAAAAGTGGACGCCCGAAAAGTTACCGTGGCGAAAGAACTGGACGTTCACGGAAAGAAAGCCGACAAGAAGACCTCGAAAAAGCCGGCGAAGCCGGCCGCCCCGAAAGCGCCCCGGAACAAGGGCATGAAAGGCGGCCGGGGAGAATCGGCGGAAGGGAAAGGCGACGTAATGGGAACCAAGACGGGCTCCGTGGGCGGAGCGGGGACATCCCTGGAGATCGGCGGTTTTGGGCCGGGAGGAACGGTGCAGGCGGGTCCCCGGTTTCCGTACCAATGGTACGTCCAGACCCTCTACAAGCGGCTTTGGGAAAGCTGGGACCGGACCGACGTCGGCAACAAGGAGTGCGGCGTCGCCTTCACGATCGAGAAAGACGGCACTGTGACGAACGTGAAAGTGGAGAACCCTTCCGGCGATTCCTTCTTCGACCTCACGGCCAGCCGTGCCGTCGACAACGCCGCCCCGTTCCCCCCCCTGCCCGAGGGATTCACCGAACCTCGTCTCCGGGTCGTCGTCAAGTTCCGGTTGCAATGAATTTTCCGTCCTTATCCAAATGAGCGAAACCGATCCCAGTCTCGTCCAGTTCTCCTCCAGGAAATTCCTGATCGCCTGCGCGGTCGTCGCGGCGATTTCCTTCGGCATCGGCCGGTGGCATTCTTTCCCCTCCTGGGTCGTTGCCGGGGAGGTCGGGGCGACCATCCTCAGCCTCTTCGTTTTCGGTTCCATAAAATACCGGATCGATAAAAATGCCCTCACCTACGGCGCCGTGATGGTGATCGTCGGAACCGCTTGGCAAACCTGGTGGGGACCGTCGGCCTTGCACGCGGCCCTCTCCCGAGGGGAATTCTCCTCTCTTTTGAGCTTCCTCCACCGAAACCTCCTTACCCTCGGAGGGTTGGACGACCTGATCCACTTGGACACGATGCTTTTCATCTTGGGGCTCACTTTCTTCGTGGCCTGCATCGCCCAGACGCGCCTTTTGGAATCCGTGAGCTTCTCGGTCTTGAACCGGTTTAAGGGCCGGGTGGTTCCGACGGTATTGGTCTTGACGATCCTGGTTTCCTTCGCCTCGGGGATCCTCGACGGAGTCTCCATGATCGGCCTCCTGATCCGGACGATCGTCATCCTGCTCGTCCTGGCGGGAGCGGCGCCATCGGCGGTGGTTTTCTCCGTCATGGTGTCGACCCTCATCACCACCGTCTGCGGGATGTGGCTGGCCTATGGAGAACCCCCCAACCTCATCATGAAAGCCAATCTCCAGCCATTATTGAACGACGCCTTCTTCCTGCGCTACTGTCTTCCGGCGGCCGTCGGGAGCTGGATCGTCGTCGGGTGGAACGTGGCCCGGCGGCTCAAGGGCGCCTCGGTCTCCCTCAAGAAGCTCGACCTCTTGGACCGCCACGTGGCGGACGTCCGGTTCCTTCAAGCCGCCCGCCACGGAGAAGTCTTCACCCCCCTGGAGTTCGTCGAGATCCGCAAGGAATCCCTGGGGATCCATTTCGACGGAGTCGTCCACCGCCTTCGCCGGGGAGTTCCCCTGGGAGAGGCGATGGTCAACGACCACGTTCCCCGAGAAAAACGCGTAGCGTTCCTGGGGGAATATACGGCGGAAGACCTGGCCGGGACCTTGGACGATTACTACGTCCACGTCTTCGGCCGGAACGATCACAAGGCCGACGAGTCGGCGGTCCTTCTGGATCAGGCCCTAGCGGCCCGACGCCGGGAACGGATCTCCGCTCAACGAACGGCGTCCCTGGCTTTCGTTCCTTTCGTCGGCTTGCTCGCCGCCCACGCGGTGAACCGCCGGATTCCTCTCTTTGCGGCCTCCTTCGCGGGTTTCGCCGGGACCTTCCTGGCCGTCCGGCCCTACATCAAAATGCGCCGGCTGGCCCTGAAGGAAGCCGCCCAGGAATACGCGGAATACCTTTTCCTTTTCCCCCTCTTCCTTTCGATCACGCTGCTGCAGAAGATCGGCTTTTTCGCCGAGGCGGAAAACTTCCTGCGCTTGGGGATCGAGCGCCTGGGCGCGGCGTCGATGGCCTTGGCCCAGTTCTGGTTTTGCACGGTGCTCTCGGCGCTTCTCGATAACAACGTCGTAGCGGACTTCACGAGCCGGGCTCTCCGGGGCCTGGAAGTTTCCCTCCTGCACCTCTTCGCCATGGCCCAGATCGCCGGCTACGCCCTCGGCGGCTGCTGGACACATATCGGCTCCGCTCAATCCGTGGTGGCCTACGCCTACATCCGGAAAGAGGTGGACGGCCATTTCACCCCCTTCGCCTGGATCAAGGAGATGACCGTCGTCATTCTGGAGATATCGGCGGTCATCATGGCCATTATAATCGTCGAAGGTTTTTTCGTTAGGTAGCCATAAATCCGGTTCAAATATGCCGTCTTACCGGCGAAAGCCGGTATCCAGGGTTTGAACCCGCTTCTTAGAATCCGTTTTACTGCCTGGACCCCGGCTTTCGCCGGGGTGACAATCCTAAATTGAACTGCGTTGGGGAGTTAATCGGATTCCGGAAAATGAAGTAGAATAAAGGGACACAAGGTTGTGCGATTCATTGCCGGGACATTGACGTCCTCCGCCTCTTTCGGGCGGGGGACATTTTTTTTGGGGGATCAAATGGACAGGCTTTGCAAAGCGTTCGGGGATCGTCCTTGCCCGCGCCCGGAAGTCTGGGAACTTCCGCTGATTTTCGACATCAGCCGCACCCTGGGCGCGAGCCTCGACATGAAGCGGACGGTGGCCCCGGTCTTGAAGATCCTGGCGGACTATCTGAAAATGCCCCGGGGCGCCTTGACGATCCTTAACCGCCGCACCGGCGAGATCGTCATCGAGGATTCCTACGGCCTCTCGCCGGAGCAGCGGGCCCGCGGGCGATATCGGCTTGGAGAAGGCGTGACGGGGAAAGTCGTCCAAACCGGCAAACCCGCCGTGGTCCCGGACATTTCGAGCGACCCCTCGTTTCTGGACCGCACCGGCGCCCGGAAAGGAAGCAACAAGAAAGGCGTCTCGTTCATCTGCGTCCCCATCATGATCGGAGGGGAGGCGATCGGCGCCTTGAGCGTGGACCTTCCCTACGAAAAGGACGGGTTCTTCGAGGAGCGGGTCCGCATCTTGACCGTGGTGGCATCCTTGATCGCCCAGGCCGTCCAACTGCGCCAGGCCGCCCAGGAGGAGATGCAGAAACTCCAAGAGGAGAACGTCCGCCTTCACGACGAGCTGAAGACCCGGTTCCACCCCTCCAACATCATCGGCAATTCCAGCGCCATGCAGGGGGTGTTCGACTTGATCGAGAAGGTCTCCGCCAGCGACGCGACGGTCCTGATCCTGGGAGAGAGCGGCGTGGGCAAGGAACTGGTGGCCAACTCGATCCACTACAACAGCCCGCGGGCCAAGGGCCCGTTCATCACCTTCAACGCGGCGGCTTTGCCCGCGGACATCATCGAAAGCGAACTGTTCGGCCACGAGAAAGGGGCTTTCACCGGGGCCTCTTCGTCGAGGAAAGGGCGCTTCGAACTGGCGCACGGCGGAACGATCTTCATCGACGAAATCGGCGACATG
>PMLF01000311.1 GCA_003158755.1 Elusimicrobiota bacterium
CATCAGTTCCCTATCCCGCCTGGAGGAGCATCCGGAAGACCTTTCGCGGAGCGCCCTCATCCGAACCGCGATCCGAAGCTGCCGCCAGGACTTGGACCTCATGAACCAATTGATGGAAGCCGACCGCATGGAGGAAAACGCGCTGGAGATCGTCAAACGGCCCGTTTACGTTCCGGAACTCCTTCGCTCCTGCGCCGAAGAGATATCGGCTACGACTTTTGCGCGGAACATCGTGTTCTCGTCCTCCCACGCTCCGGAGGTGGATATCGTCGCGGCCGACGAGGGCCTCCTTCGCCGGGCGCTGATGAACCTGCAGCACAACGCCGTCAAGAACACCAAACCCGGCGGACAGGTGGAGGTCCATGTGGAGACCAGCGATGGTTTCCTGGTGATTAGCGTGTACGATACGGGGGTGGGAATCGCCTCCGAAAATATAAAGGAATTGTACCATCGTTTCTCGCGGCTTTCGACGACTCGGGAAGGGTGGGGATTGGGTCTCTATTTTTGCAAGCTCGTGGCCGAAGCCCACGGAGGGAAGATTGAAGTCAAGAGCCAACCGGGACTGGGAACCTCGGTACGGCTCGCCATTCCCCTAGAAACAACCGCGGCGGCGCGCCGTTGAAATCCGGATTCCCGCCTCATTCCGAGGATGAAATTTCTTCTCCTCGGATATAGCTTAAAATTGCCTTGCCGGACTTAAGGCCTACGAGCTCATCCACCCGGCCTTCTTTCTGAAAGAAGACCGACACCCCGGCCAAGAAAGTCAGAAGCAACCCTGGATTTTCTTTCGGGCCCACGAACACGACCCACACGCGCACGGGTCCCTCCCGAGATACGCCGACTGCCGCTTGAAGTCCTTTCACCTCGTCCAACCTTGCGTGAGGAACGGCCACGTCGTTCCCGATCATCGTCGAGCCGGTGTTCTCCCGGTCGAGGACGGCTTGGAAGGCCAGGGTCGGATTGGGCAAGGTCAGCTTCGACAAAAGGTCCCGGATGATCTTCTCTTTGGGCAGCCCCGGCGGCAGGATTCGGATCCGGTCCGGCGTGAGGAAATCCCCCAGCCGCGACCGCCCGCCGGAGGCGGCGCGGCCCATGGCGTGGAGTTCCGACTGCATTTCCGCGCGGCCCATGTCCTCGCTCATGCGCGTGCTCTCCAACGCGCCGCCGATTTCTCCCGCGAAAGTCTCCAAGAGCTGAAGCTGCTCGGGGTCCAGAAACGTTTTCGCCTCCCCCGGACGGACCGCCAGGACGCCCAGGGTGCTTCGAATTCCGCTTAACGGGAGGTACAACCCGTTGGACCCCGCCAGCGTATCGCTCCCCGCTCCGGCCACCTGGCCCTTGTCGAACACCCACCGGGCGACGGAGCGCTCGTTCTCGGTCCAGCCGAACGCCGCGGGATCTCCCGAGCCGACGGCCAAATCCCCCTTGGGGTCGGCGGTCAAAAGGAGGATGGGAATCCGGAAATACTCCTCCAGCCGTTTCCGGGCGGTTTCGAGCATTTGGCGGGTGTCGGGAGTCTCCGAAAGTTCCCGGCTCAACTTGTAGAGGACGCGCATCCGCTCTTCCCGTTTCCTCAAGGCGCTCGTCTGGCGGCGCAGTCGTCCGGTGAGGGTGCCGATGAAAAGTCCGACGGCCAGCATGGCGACGAACGTGAGGAGGTATTGGGAATCGGAAACCGCGAACGCGAAATACGGCGCAACGAAAAAGAAATCAAACGCAAGGACGCTCAAGACCGACGCAACGAAGGACGCCCTCCGTCCGAAGCGATAGGCGGTCCACACGATCCCGAGGAGGTAAATCATGATCAGGTTGGCCCGGTCCAATTTCACCGATAAAGGCCAACACACGAGGGTGCACAGGCCGACCATGGCGGCGCCCCAGGCCAATCCGGACCAGCGAAGAGGGTTTTCCGGGACCATCGGGGCCCGCTTGCCCGGCTGGACGGTCGGCCCGCTGGTCACATGGAGGTCGATGTCGCCGCACTTCCGGGCGAAATCGTCGACGATGGAGCCGAACAGCCAGTCCTTCCATCGGGGCCGCGCGGGTTTGCCGAGGACGATGCGCGTCACGTCGCGGGACCGCGCCAGGGCCAGCATTTCCTCGACGACGTCCTCGCCCGTCAGGACGACGGTTTCTCCCCCCAGCTTTTCCGCCAGGCGGAGGTTGTCGAAGGCCCGAGAGCGGTCCCTCATGGTGGCGGGGGTTTCGACGTGGACGGCGATCCAGGGGGCGTGGAGGCGCGTCGCGAGTCGCGCGGCGGCGCGGATGAGCCTCGCGGACATGGGGCTGCCCGTGACGCCCACCATCAGCCGCTCGCCCACGAGCCACCCTTCCTGAACGGAGTGGGTCTCTTTGAAGGCGCGCATCTGGGCGTCCACCCGCTCGGCCGTGTGGCGGAGGGCCAGTTCTCGCAGGGCGATCAGGTTCCCGGGCTTGAAAAAATTCTCAGCGGCTCGGCCGGCGATCTCCCCGTGATAGACCTTGCCTTCTTCCAGTCTTTTCAGGAGGTCTTCGGGGGCCAAGTCCACCAGTTCCAAATCAGCGGCCCGGTTCAAGAAAGTGTCGGGAACGGTTTCGCGCACAACGACGCCGGTGATCTGGGCGACGACGTCGTTCAATGTTTCCCAATGCTGAACGTTGAGGGTGGTGTAGACGTCGATCCCTGCGTCGAGGAGTTCCTCCACGTCCTGCCAGCGCTTGGTGTGGCGCAGTCCTTCGGCGTTGCTGTGGGCCAATTCGTCCACGAGGAGGAGCCGTGGACGACGCGACAGAGCCCCGTCCAAATCGAATTCCCGGAGAGTGACGCCCTTGTAGGCGATGTCCTTGCGAGGCAGGACGTCCATCCCCTCCAAAAGAGCCTCCGTCTCGACCCTCTTGTGGGTCTCGACGATACCGACGACGACGTCCCAGCCTTCCTTCTTTCTTTGGCGGGCCGCTTCCAACATGGCGTACGTTTTCCCCACCCCGGGGCTTGCGCCGAAGAAAAGTTTCAAGCGGCCGCGCCCGGAAAGGGCTTCGTCCGCCTGAACGCGTTTAAGGAGCTGGTCTGGGTCCGGTCTCTCGTCCATGGAGATAGGATGCTTTTTTTAAGCCCCCCGGTCCATACGGTAAGATGTCCAATGTCGAATCAAGAATCGCCTTTCATTCATCCGTTAAAAGTTGATGTCGAGCTGCGTCGTCCACTTCCACTCGCCGTTGATCCCCCGGTCGTTGAACCAGACGGGACCGGCCAGGAGGTCGATGTTCTTCGTGAAGTAATAGTAGAGGCCGGCGCCCCCGCCCCCGAAGGCGTTCTTACCCGACGCATAATCCCCGGCGAGAACGACGCGGCTGTATTCACCGTCCGGGCCTTTCGTCGTCAGGAAGCCGCGATCGTAAGCCGCCATCCATCCCGAGTTCGCAACGTCCCCCGAGCTGTTCTTGAGGACCCTGGCGTTGCCGAGGTAGGCGCCCAAGTGCAGACGGCCCAGCCCCTTGGGAAGCGTGCGGCCGACGATCAAGTCCCCGATATCCTGGTCGGTGACCCCTTTCTTGACGCCGACGTTGAAGAGGCCGACCTGCAGGGCGGGGGCCCCGGCGAAGAGCGCCCCCTCCGGCGCGCCGATCTTCCCGTTGAAGTAAAGAGGGGAGTTCGTCGGCTCCATCCAGTCAAACCCCACCTCCGCCTGAAGCTTGTCGAAGGGTAGGACGCCGACCGTCAGGCCCAGATCGTTCGGGAAGGCGCCGGCGTGCGGAGGTCTCTTGCCGATCGTCGTGTAGTTGTCGTAGGTGATGTGGCCGACCTTGTACCCCTGAATGTCGATGACGCAGGGCGTCCAGTAGGTGCTGGAGGGCGTGGCGTGGGACGGACCCGCCCAGCCGCCCAATAACGCGAGCGCGACGGTGAGCCTTTGGAATCGAACAAAGAACGTTTTCAAGATTCTAACCTCCGTGATGAATCGTATCCTTCATTGCTTAGAACTTGCCGCCGGGGGAAAACGAGGCGCGCCGCTATCCTCCCCACATCGTAAGGTGCTCGACGATGGGCCCCAGGGACAGCGCCGGGAAAAAGCAGAGGGCCCCGACGATCACGACCACCGACGCCAGGAAGACGACGAAGAGCGGGGTGTCGGTCGGGAGCGTCCCGGCGCCCGCCGGGACGANNGCTGCCGTTGTTGTTCCCCGCCGAGGTGAAGGCGTAGAGTATCTCGCTGAAACCGTGGGCCCCGGGGTTGGCGGTCCCGGCCTTCCCCGCCGCCGTCACTGCGGCAACGGCCGTGCCCAGGAGCACGATGAACCCCATGATCAGGGCGGCGATGGAAGCCATCTTGACCTCATAGGCCTCGATCTTCTTGCCCATATATTCTGGCGTGCGGCCCACCATCAGGCCGGCAATGAAAACCGTGAGGATGATGAAGATGATCAT
>PMLF01000111.1 GCA_003158755.1 Elusimicrobiota bacterium
TCCCCGATCTCCCTCACCGTCAGTCCTTCGAGGCTCAAGGACAAAACGAGCAGTTCCTTTTCGGTTAATCCGATGGCATAAACCTTTTCCAGGAGCTGACTGGCTTCCACCTGTTCCTCCAAAGACTTCGGCTCGACCGTCTCCAAAGCGTCCTCCCACGAAACGCCCTCCGACCCCTCCATTTCCTCCACGCTCGGCTCTTCCGACTTATTCTTCCTAAGACGCAATTCGTTCCTCAGATGGTGATAGCATCCCTGCAAGAGATAGCTGTCGGTCTTACCATCGACTTTACCGTCGACATATTCCGTCCAAAGCCGAACCACCGCCATCTGAAAAAGATCGTCTTCGTCCAAGAGGCGGGATCGGGTTTTCAGCTTTTGAGCGACGCCTTTGATCCTCGGTTCCAGACGTCCGACCACGTCCAGGAATTCCCGATGGTCTCCGTCGGTCCGAGCCGGCGGCTCGCAGGGCTCGATGATCCGGAACGCCGGAAATGGAAACCGCGCGCCCTCCGATAAGGAAGAATCGTTTTCACTCGTTTCTTGAACATAAGACAACCGAAGTCCCCGCATGACGGCATACCTCTCATGGTTTCGGGTCCTCCGGTTGTCCGGTAACCGCTAATTTTCCGACGATGAATCAAATGTTGTACTCGATATTCCCCTCTGAATCGAATCGAATCTTTTCGCGGCGCTCCAGATGAATCACGTGGGTATTGTGCACCGTGACCNNTGACGCTGCCGCACCGGAGGCTCCTCACCGCTTCCAGGATGGCCCGTTCGACCGCTTTGTCCTTTTCCGAATAATCCCGGTCCGGCATGTTCCCCCCTATTTCACGTTCTCGAAGAGCCAGGTGGAAAGGTATCTCTCTCCCGTATCGGGCAGGACCACCACGATGTTCTTGCCTTCCGCCTCGGGACGCTTGGCCACGATCAGAGCCGCCCAAAGGGCCGCTCCGCTCGAAATGCCGACGAAGAGGCCTTCCTCCTTGGCGAGACGCCGGGCGGTTTCCCCCGCCACGTCGTTGGCCACGGTGATGACCTCGTCGATGATCGCGCGGTTCAGCACCGCGGGGATGAACCCCGCGCCGATGCCCTGGATCTTGTGGGGTCCCGGTTTCCCGCCGGAGAGGACGGGCGAATCCGTCGGCTCAACGGCGATGATCTTCACGGCCGGGTTCCGGGCCTTCAGGACTTCGCCGACGCCCGTGATGGTGCCGCCCGTGCCCACGCCCGCCACGAAGTAGTCCACCTTGCCCGCCGTATCGGCCCAGATCTCCTCGGCCGTCGTCCGTCGGTGGACCTCGGGGTTCGCCGGGTTCGTGAACTGCCCGGCGATGAGGCTGTTGGGAATGGATTTATGGAGTTCCTCCGCTTTCTCGATCGCCCCCTTCATCCCCTTGGGTCCTTCGGTGAGGACGAGCTCCGCGCCTAATATCTTCAATATTTGCCGCCGCTCCACGCTCATGGTCTCGGGCATGGTCAAGATCAGCCGGTACTTCCGCGCCGCGCAGACGAACGCCAACGCCACGCCGGTGTTCCCGCTCGTGGGCTCGATGATCGTGGTGCCTTCCTTGATCAACCCGCGCTTCTCCGCGTCGTCAATGATGGCCACGCCGATACGGTCCTTAACGCTGGACAGAGGGTTGAAGGCCTCCACTTTGGCCAACACGACCCCGCCCAACCCGGCGGCGACCCGATTGATCCGAACCAAGGGCGTACGCCCCGTAGTCCGGCTGACATCCGCAAATATTTGACTCATAATTTTCTCCTTTTCCCCGCTTTCTTTTCCTTCTCCCACCTCGGGTGGGAGAAGGTGGGCCGAAGGCCCGGATGAGGGGGGCAATGCCCTCCCATATCTCTCACGCCTTCGCCAGCGCCTGATCGATATCCGCGATGATGTCGTCGACGTTCTCAATCCCGATGGACAGCCGGATGAAGTCCTGCGTCACTCCCGTGGACGCCTGCTCCTCCACCGACAACTGCTGGTGCGTGGTGCTCGCCGGATGGATGGCCAGGGACTTAGCGTCCCCGACGTTGGCCAGATGGGAGATCAACTGAAGTCCGTTGATGAACTTCTTCCCCGACTCGATGCCGCCCTTGATGCCGAACCCGATGATGGCGCCGGCTCCTTTGGGCAGATATTTCCGCACCCGCTCCCGTTCGGGACTTTTGTCCAGGCCGGGATAAGTGACCCAGGCCACTTTGGAATGCTTCTCGAGATGTTTCGCCACCGCCAAGGCGTTCTCCGCGTGCCGAGGCAGGCGCAGGTGCAACGTCTCCAACCCTTGAAGGAACAGGAACGAGTTGAAGGGCGAGAGCGCCGGACCCAGGTCCCGGAGCAACGTCACCCGGGCCTTGATGATGTAAGCGATGTTCCCGAGGGGCTTCAAGGCATCCACGAAGTTGATGCCGTGGTAGCTGGGTTCGGGATCGGCGATCAAGGGGAACTTCCCGTTGGTCCAGTCGAACTTCCCGGAATCGACGATCAATCCGCCCAAGGACGTCCCATGCCCGCCGATGAACTTGGTGGCCGAGTAGACGATGATGTCCACGCCGAAGTCGAACGGCCGCAACAGGTAGGGAGAAACGGTGTTGTCCAGGACGAACGGAATCCCGTTCTTGTGGGCCACCTTGGAAATGCCTTCCAGGTCGGCCACGTCCAGCTTGGGGTTGCCGATGGACTCGGCGTAGACCGCCTTGGTTTTGGGCGTGATGGCTTTTTGGATGGCGTCCAAGTCGTTGGACTTAACGAAGTTGACCTTGATCCCGAACTTTTTGAACGTGTAGTGGAACAGGTTGTAGGTGCCGCCGTACAGGTTGTCGGCCGAGACGATCTCGTCCCCCGCCTGGGCGATGTTCAGGAGCGCCAAAGCGATGGCGGAGGAGCCCGACGCCACGGCCAGGGCGCCGACGCCGCCTTCCAAGGCCGCGACGCGCTTCTCGAAGACGTCCGTGGTGGGGTTCATCAGCCGGGTGTAGATGTTGCCGAATTCCTTCAAGCCGAACAGGTTGGCCGCGTGGTCCGTGTCCTTGAATTGATAGGACGTGGTTTGGTAGATGGGCACGGCCCGGGAGCCGGTGGTGGGGTCCGGTTCCTGACCGCCGTGAAGCGCCAGGGATTCCGGTTTAAGCGTTGCGTCGAGTTTTGACATTGTTATTCTCCTATTTAGCTCCCTGTTTATCGCCTTTTGAGCACGAACGGCCGGGGCAATTGGGTCTAAATCCCGCCGTTGTTGGCCGCCTTATATACGGCCGAAAGCCTTAAATTGCGTACTCTATTTCCGGTTCCTTCTTCCTTAACTTCGCCGCCAAATCCTCAAAAGAAACATTGTCGATGACGTTCGAGGTGGCATCCACCACGTCCTTCCAAATCTTCCGAAACGCGCAGCGGTAAACGTCGCCGCATCCTTTATAGCCTTCCGCCGCGCATGCGATGGGCTCGATAGGGCCATCGACGAACCGGGCCACGTCCCCCACCTTGATCCGCGCCGGTTCTCTGGCCAGCAGATACCCCCCCTCTTTCCCTCGGCGGCTTTCCACGAACCCACCCCGCTTCAACTCCAAAAGGACCGCCTCCAAAAACTTGATCGGCGCATCGATCCTATTCGCCACGTCGTGGATCTGAACAGGCCCTTCGCCAAAGTGGATCGCCAAATCCAGGAGCGCCTTCATCGCGTAGTCGCCTTTATAGGTGATCCTCATAATCTCCCCAATGGTCCGCCGCCATCCATCACTATCTCTATCGACATAGTAGAGTATACACACAGAGCCAATCCGGTGTCAACAACTATTTTTTCGAATGAAGGGAAAATTAGGACCCGGAAACTTTGACGCAGGTCGTCTTGGTCGGTGAAGACACCGGAGCGACGCAAAACTGCGACCCTTCCGGACCCGACACGTTGGTGACGGTAAATACCGATCCTTCAACGGAAGCGAAACCGATCAAAGACCGGAGGACGTCGGAGTCCCCCCCTGCGGACGTCGCGCTGGAAGGACCGCTTCTATCGAGGACTTGAAAAGACCCGTCGGTCCCCGAGGAAAGAAGGAACCGGGAACGGACGCGGGAGTTCCCCTCCACCTCCAAGCAGGAAACGTCAAAATAGTTTTTCCCGTCCAGGGGTCGCCGGCTTTTCAGGACGCCGCAGGTCAGGGAGTCGGCCTCCCTCGGCGGAACTCCCTTCAGTCGCGCCTTGACCCGGTCCACCCGGTCGAGCAGTTTATCGACGACGCCCGGGACCCTCAGGGGGGCGTGGACCGAGCCGACGACGGCCGCGAACAAAGGATTGTCCTCCAGGACGAGATCCACCCCGGAAACGGACACGGAGAGCCGGTCGACGGCCAGGAGGTATTCGTCGGAAGGAGCGACGTTCTCCGGCGGATATACGGGGAACACCTTGAACCCGATCATGGGGAAGCCGGGAGCAAGGAACTTCCCCTCGACGGACCCCTGACGGACGATCCGCGGAGCCCGGTCGCCGTCGACGACCTTCCAAAAGGTCGACGGAGGAAGGAGGGGCCGGAACCACGCGGGCAACTTGGCGGGACTCCTCACCTCCGAACTCGTGACCTCCACGCGGTAGCCCGCGAATTCCCGGGCTTCCCTTCGATCGGGAGTTTTTTTAGCGTCGTAGAACGGATCGGCCGCTTCCCAGCCTCCTCGGTCGAACCGGAAGAGGGGGAGCACGGCGCCGCCGCTGACGACGCCGAGCATCAAAGGGACTTCGTCCCGGATCTCCACGGGACGGACGTACCGCCCATAAACCCACCCGTGCAGATCCGGCGGTTGGAAAATCTCCACCCAGGATTCGGATTCCTTGTCGATATGGACGGAACTCAAGAGGAGGAGCTTTTGATTCAACACCAGCGACCCGACGACCTTCCCGTTCAAACCCGCCGAAGCGCGGATTCGAACCTCGTTGCCGGTCGCCACTCCCTCCGCAAGCGTCTGAGCGGGTTTATCGGCGCGAAGGAAAGACGCGACAGCGATGGCCGATAAAAAAAGAGAAGTCCTCGATACGGGACGATGTATCTTTCCCATTAATCACCCCGCCAATAATTAATTTGAAACCCCCCGTTAGTTCTCAACCAATGTTTGTCTTTTTCCCCTCCCCCGTTTACGGGGGAGGGTGAGGGAGAGGGCGATCCGCGCAGAAAACCTAAGACCCGCCCCATTCCGTTGTTCGCCTTTAAGATTTGATCCTCCGCCGAAACTCCGACTCGTCGATAACCTCAACGCCGGCCTTTTGCGCCTTGCGCAGCTTCTCCCCGGGGTTGGGTCCAGCCACAAGGAACGAGGTGTTCGCGGAAACGGACGAGCTCGCCTTCCCCCCCAGTTCCCGCACCAGCCGCTCCACCTCGGAGCGTGAAAACGTCTTAAGATCGCCCGTGAAGACCACCGTTTTCCCCGCCAAAGGCTTGGGCCCCGCCTTGGGGGCGGCTTCCGTCGGGTTCAAACCCAGCTTTTTGAACTTCGCGAGGAGCTTCCCCACCGACGGTTCCCGGAAAAACGCCGCGACGGAACCAGCCATCACCGGGCCCACTTCATGGATATCTTGAAGCTCTTCTTCCGTGGCCGCCGTCAAACGGTCCAAGGACGGGAAGCGTTCCGCCAAAATCAAAGCGCCCTTCTCCCCCACGTCCCGCACGCCCAAACCATATAGGAAGCGGGAAAGGGACCGGCTCCTTGACTCGGAGATGCCCTTCAACAAGTTCTCGGCCTTCTTTTCTTTGAACCCTTCCAGAGTCAGCAACTGTTCTTCGGTCAACGTGAAGATGTCCGCCAAATCCTTAACGAACCCTTTGGCCAAAAGTTCCTGGACGACAGCCTCGCCCAACCCCTGAACGTCCATGGCGTCCCGGGAGGCGAAATGCAAAAGGCTCTTCTCCAACTGCGCGGGGCAGGCCGAGGCGTTGAGGCACCGATAAGAAACGTCCTCGTCCCGGTCCTTCCCGACGGGGCCGCCGCACCGAGGACAGGTTTTCGGGATCTCCACCGGCTTCTCCCCGCCGGTCCGTTTGGACTCGATGACCTTGACGACCTTGGGGATCACTTCCCCCGCCCGCTCAATCAGGACCCAGTCGCCGACGCGAACGCCCAGGCGTCCGACCTCGTCGAAATTGTGAAGGGAGGCGTTGGACACGGTCACGCCGCCGCATTCCACCGGGTCCAGCTTGGCCACGGGCGTGACGGCCCCCGTGCGGCCCACGGACATCTCCACGTCCAGGAGCTTGGTTGTCGCCTGGGCCGCCGGGAACTTGTAGGCCGCCGCCCATCGAGGCGATTTGAAGGTAAACCCGAGACGCTTCTGCTGGTGGATATCGTCCACTTTTACGACCGCGCCGTCGGCCTCGAAGGGAAGTTCTTCCCGCCCCTTCTGGAAATCAAGGCACTTGGCGATCACGGCGTCCATGGATTCCGAGCGGAACAACCGAGGGTCCACCGGCAGCCCGAAGGATTTGCAGGCGACGAGGAAACCGTGATGGGTCTTGAACTCCACCCCGTCCACCCAGCCATAGGAGTGGACGAAATACCGCAAAGGCCGCAGGGCCGTAACTTTGGGGTCTTTCTGCCGCAAGCTCCCCGCGGCAAAGTTCCGTGGATTGGCGAAGATTTTGGATGGCAGTTCTGATTCTTTTCTCCCCTCCTTCGCAAGGAGGGGCTGGGGGAGGTAAGCCTTGGCCTTTCCCAAATTGTCCGCATTGAACTTAAGAAATTCCTCTTTCGTCACATAAACTTCCCCCCGAACCTCCAGCCGCTGAGGATATTTTCCCTCCAGCTTTAGGGGAATGCTGCGGATCGTCCGGGCGTTGGCGGTGACGTCCTCGCCGGTCTCCCCGTCGCCCCGGGTCGCGGCCTGCACGAGGACGCCCTCCTCGTACAACAGCGCCAACCCCACGCCGTCGATTTTCACCTCCACGGTGAACGCCGGCGTCTCGCCGGAAGCCAGTCCCTTCAAAACGCGGGCGTGCCACTCCTTCAATTCATCGACGGAATAGGTGTTGTCCAGGGACAGCATGGGGACGCGGTGCTTGACGGGGGCAAAATCGGCGACGGGCTCGCCGCCCACCCGCTGGGTGGGAGACTCGGGGATGCGCAATCCCGGATAAGCGGACTCCAATTCTTGAAGGCGCTTCATCATCCGGTCGAACTCGGCGTCGGAGATTTCCGGGTTATCGTCGACGTAATAGAGCCGATTGTGCCGGTGCAGCTCCCGGCGGAGTTTTTCGGCTTCCTGTCGAAGCGAGGTGGGAGTGCGGCTCATGAGGGATGGTTCGCCCTAAAAGACCTGACCACGCCGAGGATCCAGCGCCCGTTGAGAAGAACGTGCAGCCCGATCGCGCAAAGCAAAAATACCCCGACCCCCTGATGCAGCTCCCGCCAATCCTTCCGGGAAATTCCAAAAGCCCCCGCGTCCGATCCCATCGCCAACACCGTCGCCACCTGGCACAGCGCGGCCAAGAACGCCAAGGCGTTGACCGCAATCAAAAGGTTTCCCCTGGTCCACCAACGCTTCTTCCCCGCCGTTTCCGCCATGATCATCCTCCCCGGAAATGAATTTAAATTATATTTTATCCACTTAGATAATGGCGGCCTGCTATTGAAGCCTGTAAAAACAAAATCCCAGGCTCCGCTCACCCTGAGCTTGTCGAAGGGTGAGCCGGGACCGTCGGGGGATTGTCGTGCTTCGACAAGCTCAGCATGAGCGGGGGGAGGATATTGTTTTTTGTATTCGTTCAGGGGGTCTTT